>NZ_JBEXZS010000172.1:0-48718 GCF_040593685.1 Methylobacterium sp. EM32
GATCCGACCAAGGCCTCGCTCCACACCAAAATGCAGATGGCTGGCTGGAACGACGATTTCCTGGAACGCCTCGTTCGCCATATGCGATAGCCCTGCCGCCCGCGGGGAGAGGGGGAAACCCGTGCCACTTCTTTTCCCTGGACAGCCCTGCGCAGAGAGGGGGAGGGTTCAGCAGGAGCGGCGCGCCTCCTCCCGAGCCGGTCGTCGGGTGTCCTACGTCACCGTGATCCCCACCTCCTCCGTCTGCGAGAACCCGTTATCCCCGGTCCAGGTGAAGGTCAGGGTCCCGGTCTTCGTCGCGACGGTGGTGAAGGTCAGGTACGGGTTGGCGGCGCTTGCCGGCGACAACTCCGCGCGAAACACCTCCTCGCCGTCGTAAGCACAAACGAACTCCGTGATGATGTTGCGCGGGATCAGACGGCCGTCCGGGCCGGGGCGGTAGCCGGTCTCCATCGGGTGCGAGATCAGGGTCTTGATCTCGATCACCGCGCCGGCCTTCGCGGTCTTCGGCAGGTTGATGAGGGCGCGGGCCATCGTCACGATCCCTCGACGCAGGCCGCCAGCGTCACGATCGCGTCGGCGGTGGCGGACCAGAAGGTGCCGTCGCGCATCTCGGCGAGGGCGGTGATGGTCTGGGAATCGGCCAGGCGAATCCGGGTGTTGACCGCGGCGCGGCCGGCGCGCGGCCCGAGATGCAGCGTGACCACGTGCGGCTGCGGGTTCTTGTCGTTGAACACCGCGATGCGGCGGACATGGTCGGCCTCGCTCATCGGGCTCTCGACGGTGATGGCGAGCGGCACGGTGTTGCCGTTCTCGACCAGCGGCGGCATGTCGAGGTGGATCCGGCCGGCCTGCACGGGCGCGCCGCCGGTGAAGCGGCGGATCGCCTCCACGGTCGCCTCCCGGCTCGGCCGGACGATCGCCGCGTGACCGGGGCGCACCAGCGCGACCGTGAGCAGGCCGGTGCCTCCGGCGAGAAGCGTGCGGCGGTGGAGAGCCGTCATGGTGTTCCTTGCCCTCCCTTCAGGGTGACGAGATAGGCGATCACGTCCTCGATCTCGCCCGTCTCCAGCACCGGCCGGCCGCGCCAGGCGCTCGCCACCCGCGTGCCGTCGGTCCGGTAGTAGGAGGGCATCAGGGTCGCGGGGTTCAAGACCCGCCCGTCGACGAGCCGCAGGCGCAATCGTCCCTCCGAGAGCCGCGCCCCGACATCCGACAGGTCCGGCCCGAGATCGCCCGCCGGGGCGCCGCCGCCGAGGCCGGTATGGCAGAGCGGGCACAGGCCCTTGCGGGTGTCGGTGGCGATCGCCCGGCCGCGGCCCGCGTCGCCGGTCCGGCCGTCGAGCGGCAGCGGGATCGCGTCGCCGACGATCGTCACCGGTGCGAGGGCGGTCTGGCTGAGGGCGAGGAGCACGGCGAGCCCGCGCCTCACCCGAACACCGCCGAGGTGATCGTCCGGTACCAATCCTCGGCGTAGATCGCTTCCTGCTGCCGCACCGAATCGGGCGCGTCGACCGGGCTGGTACCGCCGGCGCCCTCGACATCGGCGAGCATGCCCTTGTCCGGGTGGTACACCCCGGCGACCGAGATGCCGTAGCCCGGCGCGACGAGGCTGTAGCAGGTGTTGATCAGCTTCGGGTCCGCGGGTGTCCGCCCGGCGAGTAGGTCGGTCACGGCCTCGGCGCAGACCTTGGCTTGCGCGTTGGCCGAGAAGGCGGATTTCGGCATCGCCCCGGCGATGGCGGCGTCGCCGATCACGTGGATCCGCGGCACGAGGCGCGACTCGAAGGTGGCCGGATCGATCGGACACCAGCCCGAGCGGTCGGCGACGCCGGCCTGCGTGGCGATCGGGGCCGCCCGCTGGGGCGGGATGATGCAGGCGAGGTCGGCCTTGGTGGTCTCGAAATCGGTGGCGACGGTCATCGCCGCCGGATCGACCGCGGTGACTTGGCCGCCGGCCGCGAGCGGCACGTATTCGAGGAGGTCGGGATAGAGCGCCTTCCAGGCCTGCTCGAACAGCTTCTGCTTCGAGAACGTGTCCTTGGCGTCGAGCACGATCAGCTTGGCGCGGGGCTTGTGCGTCTTGAGGTAGTACGCGATCAGGCTCGCCCGCTCGTAGGGTCCGGGCGGGCAGCGATAGGGATTGCCCGGCACCGACAAAACCACCGTGCCGCCCTCCGGCAAAGCGGCGAGCTTTCGGGCCAGCAGCTCGGTCTGGGCGCCGGCCTTCCAGGCATGCGGCATCACTTCGGCCGCTGCCGCGTCGTAGCCCGGCAGGGCGTCGAAGCGCAGCGCGATGCCGGGCGAGAGGAGCAGCCGGTCGTAATCGAGCGTCCGGCCGTCGGCGAGCCGCACCTGCCGGGCCGCGCTGTCGACCGCCTCGGCGCTGGTGCGCGCGATCGTGACGCCGCTCGCCTGCAAGCCCTCGTAGCCGAAGGCTTGGGCCGACATCGGCCGCAGGCCGGCGATCACCTCGTTGCTGAACGGGCAGGCCCAGTAGGTCTCCGCCGGCTCGACGAGGGTGACGTCGAGGCCCGCCCGGTGCAGCACCCGCGCCGCCGTGGCGCCGCCGAACCCGCCGCCGATGACGACCACGCGCCCGCGCGCGCCCTGCGCCAGGGCGGGACGGGGGAGGGCGGTGGCGGCGAGCCCTGCCAGCACCGCACGGCGGCCAATCCCGCTCATTGGCCACCCCCCGCAAGGTAATCGGCAATCGCCCGGCTCTCGGACTCCGAGAAGCCCTTGGCGATGCGGTTCATCACCGTCGCTGGCCGGGCGCCGGTCCGGAACGCGGCGAGCGACGCCGCGATGTCCTCGGCCGCGTGACCGCCAAGGCTCGGCACCGCCCCGCCCTGGGCGCCGTGGCACCCCGAGCAGGACGAGGCACCCGGCGGCGCGGCGGCCGCCGCCGGGGTCGCGAGCAGGAGGAGAAGGACCCCCGCCCTCACGCGCGCTTCAGGTCCGTGCGGCTCGCCGGGATCTGGCGCACCCGCTTGCCGGTGGCGGCGAAGACCGCGTTGAGCACGGCGGGCGCCGCCACCGCGATCGTCGGCTCGCCGACGCCGCCGATGAAGCCGCCGGACGGCATCAGGATCGCCTCCACCGCCGGCATCTCGTCGAGGCGCAGCACCGGATAGGAATCGAAGTTGGTCTGCTCGATGCGCCCGTCCTTCACCGTGCACTCGCCGTAGAGCGCCGCCGACAACCCGTAGACGAAGGAACCGGCGACTTGCGCCTCGATCTGCTGCGGGTTGACCGCGACGCCCGGATCGGTGGCGGCGACGATGCGGTGGACCTTGATCTTGCCGTCGTCACCGACCGACACCTCGGCGGCCGCCGCCACGTAGCTGCCGAATCCCATGATCTGGGCGAGGCCCCGGTGTACGCCCTCAGGCGGCTTGGTGTCCCAGCCGATCCGCCCGGCGACGGCGTTCAGCACGGCGAGGTGCTTGGGGTGCTTCTCCATCAGCTTGCGGCGGAAGGTGAGCGGATCTTTGCCTGCCGCATGCGCCACCTCGTCGAGGAAGCATTCGAGGTAGATCGCGTTCGGGTTGGTGTTCACCCCGCGCCAGAAGCCCGGGATGATCGGCGGGTTGCGCATCGCGTGGTCGATGAGGAGGTTCGGGATCGTGTAGCCGATCGCCGCCTCCGCCCCGCCGGGATTGAGGCCCTGGAACACCACCGGGTCCTTGCCGTCGGGTGCGAGGCGCCCCGGGATGATGCCGGCCAGGATCGACTGGCCGGAGATCCGCATGTGCAGGCCGGTGAGGTTGCCGCTCTCGTCGAGCGCCGCGCGCATCCGGCACTGGGTGACCGGGTGATAGCGGCCGTGGGTCATGTCCTCCTCGCGGGTCCAGATCAGCTTGACCGGGGTCCCGGGGAGTTCCTTCGCGATCAGCACCGCCTGGCGCACCCAGTCGTGGGTGGCGCCGCGCCGGCCGAAGCCGCCGCCGAGATGGATCTTGGTGACGTCGCATTGCCGCGCCGAGAGCCCGGCGGCCTCGGCCGTCGCGGCGAGCGCCGCCTCGCCGTTCTGGGTCGGGGTCCAGACCTCGCACCTGTCCGGCGTCCAGCGCGCCGTGGCGTTCATCGGCTCCATCGTGGCGTGGTTCTGGAACGGGTAGGCGTAGGTCGCCTCGACCACCTTGGCGGCGCCCTTCAGCGCGCCCGCCGCATCGCCCGCCTTGTTGCCGACGAAGGCCTCGGGCGCGTCGAGCCCCTCCTTCAGCATCGCCGCGATGGTCTCGCTCGAGACCTTGGCGTTCGGGCCCTCGTCCCAGACGATAGGGAGCGCCTCGACGGCGGTCTTGGCGCGCCAGAACGTGTCGGCGACGACCGCGACCGCGCTGTCGCCGACCCGCACCACCTTGCGCACGCCGGGCATCTTCTCGACGGCCGCCGCATCGACGCTCTTCACCGTGCCGCCGACCACCGGGCAGTCGCGGATCGCGGCGTTGAGCATGCCGGGCAGCTTGAGGTCGATGCCGTAGACCTGCGAGCCGTCGGTCTTCTCGACCGTGTCGAGGCGCTTCACCGGCTTGCCGGCGATGATCCAGTCCTTCGGGTCCTTGAGCGGGACGTCCTTCGGCGGCTCCATCTTGCCGGCGGCCACGGCCACCTTGCCGAAGGTGGTGGAGCGGCCGGAGCCCGGATGGCTGATCGTGCCGCGCTCGACCCGGCACTCGCCGGGCGGCACGTTCCACTCCTGCGCCGCCGCCGCGACCAGCATGGTGCGGGCGGCCGCGCCCCCCTGGCGCACCGCGACGTAGGATTCGCGGATGCCGCGGCTGCCGCCGGTCGAGAAGTCGCCCCAGGCGCGGTTGCGGGCGAGGTTCTGGCCCGGCGTCGGGTACTCGGTCGTGACCCTGTTCCAGTCGCAGCCGAGCTCTTCCGCCACGAGCTGGGCGAGGCCGGTCAGCGTACCCTGGCCCATCTCCGAGCGGGCGATGCGGATCACCACGGTCTCGTCTGGGCGCACCACCACCCAGGCGTTGATCTCTGGCGTGGCCGCCGGGGAGGCGGCCTCGGCGGTGGGCAGGTCGAAGCCGAGGGCGAGGCCCCCGGCCGCGGCGGCGGAGCCGGCGAGGAAGAAGCGGCGCGACAGGGCGGGGGAGGCGGTCTGGGTCATCGGAGCCTCCGTCAGCCGCGGCCGGTCTCGCCGCCCTGGGCGGCGAGGTTGATGCCGGCGAGCACCCGGTTGTAGGTGCCGCAGCGGCAGATATTGGTGATCTCCTGACGGATGTCGGCCTCGCTGGGCTTCGGCTTCTGCGCCAGCAGGGCGGCGGCGGCCATGATCATGCCGGATTGGCAGAAGCCGCATTGCGGCACGTCGAGCGCCGCCCAGGCCTTCTGCACCGGGTGCGAGCGGTCGGGGCTCAGGCCCTCGATGGTGACGATCTGCTGGTTCGGCTCGACCGCCGAGACGGGAAGCGAGCACGAGCGCACGGCCTGCCCATCGATATGGACCGTGCAGGCGCCGCACTGGGCGATGCCGCAGCCGTACTTGGTGCCGGTGAGGCCGACCTGCTCGCGGATCACCCAGAGCAGCGGCGTGTCGGGCTCCGCCTCGACCTCGCGCACGGAGCCGTTCACGTTCAGGCGTATCATGGGCGCTTCCGTTCGTTGGGCAGATCAGGTAGCGGCCGCGTGGGGCGGCGCCGTCGGGCCGTTGGTTCGCACCTTGTAGCGATACCAATGTCGAAGCGGCCGGCTGTGTCTGTCAATTGACGGATGCGCGAGCGGGGTGTGAGCAACCACCGATGGCGTGCCTTCGCGCACATCGTCTGATAGACTCGTCGCCCTTCGACGCCGCGAGCCGCGATGACCATCCACGTCACGCCCGACAGCCCGCTCCCCCGCCGATTCACGGCCGGCGATTTGCGACTGATGCTGGATGCCGGGATCCTGCGCGAGGACGAGCGGGTCGAACTCCTGGACGGCGAGCTGGTCGAGATGGCGGCGAAGGGTTTCGCGCACGATGTCGTGAAGAACGCGCTGAATCGACGCCTCGCCCCGATCCTCCCGGATTCGATCTATCTCGGCATCGAGAGTACGCTCCAGCTCGAGCCGGGCCTGCTTCTCGAACTCGACCTCCTCCTCGCTCCGATGAGCGCCCGCAGGGCGTCCGCGGAGGGGTTCTGCACCATTCCGGGACCGGAGATCCTGTTGGTCGTCGAGGTCGCAGCGTCGAGCCTCGGCTACGACCGGGGTCGCAAGGCGGCGCTCTATGCGCGGCATGGCGTACGGGAATACTGGGTGATCGACGCGCAGGAGCGTAGTGCCTGGATGCACCGGAGGCCGGCGGAAGGCGTCTATCGCGATGTGGCGGAGCTGTCCCGGGACTCGGTTCTGCGTCCTGAGGCGGAAGAGTTGGCAACGATCACGGTGCCACTCGCTGAACTCGGCTGAAGACCTTTCAAGATAAGCGCGGGATCCCCTCTCCTGGCGATGCCGGGCTTGCCCGGTATCGCGGCAAGGTGTGGGAGAGGGGTAGGGGTGAGGGTGCTACAGTTCTGAGTCAGGCACCAGATGTTGAGCTGTCAGCACGACGCTCAGAGCTTCCCACGGAAGCGTGTCACCCTCACCCCCGGCCCCTCTCCCACACGGGAGAGGGGAGGCGCGCTTCACCTCGTCATGTGTCGTCAAGTCGGGTGCCGCCCCCTCACGTCCGCTCCGCCACTGTCTTCCCCCCATGCTTCTGGCGCAGCGCGTCGATCTGCTCCTCCGCTTGGCGGAAGGCGGCGAGAGCCGGCCCGGTCAGTTCGCGGGCGCTCGGCAGGCGGATCTTCATCGGGTCGACGAAGCGGCCGTTGATCGCGACCTCGTAATGGACGTGCGGACCGGTCGAGAGGCCGGTGGTGCCGACCGCGCCGATCACCTGGCCGAGGCGGACGCGAGCGCCCGGCGCGATGCCGCGGGCGATCCGCGCCATGTGGTTGTAGGCGGTGGTGTAGCCGTTGGCGTGCTGGATCTCGACCCGGTTGCCGTAGCCGGAGCGCGCGCCTGCCGACACGATGGTGCCGTCGCCGGTCGCCATGATCGGCGTGCCGCGGGTCGCCGCCCAGTCGACGCCGTTATGAGGCCGGGAATAGCCGAGGATCGGGTGCAGGCGGAGACCGAAGGGCGACGAGATCCGCCCCTCCGCCACCGGGCGGCGCATCAGGAATTTCTGGCTCGAGCGACCGGTCGGGTCGAGGTAGTCGACCTCGGACGAGCCCGGCACCCGGTAGCGGTAGAGGCCGTAGGTCTCGTCGTGGACGCGCAGGCCCACATAGAGCAATTCCGGCTTTGCATCCTCGTCCTCGGTGAAGAACAACTCGGCCCGGTCGCCCGCGGTGGTGCGCTGCTGTAGATCGGTGCTCGTCGCCAGCGCCATGACCATCTCCTCGATGATCGGGCGCGGCACGCCGTTCTTGAGCGCGGTGCCGTAGAGGCTCTCGTAGAGGGTGACGCCGGCTTCCTCGTCATCGTCCTTCGCGCTGCCTGGCCGGGGCGGCGCCACCGAGACGAAGCCGCCGCGGTCGTTGGCCGCCACGATCTCCTGGATCCCGTCCTCGCCGTAGAGGGTGACCCGGGCGATGCCGCGGCGCTCAAGCGCGTGGCCGTCGCCCTCCGGCGCGATCAGAAGGCGCACGTGCTGGCCTTCCGCGAGGTCGTCGCGCGCGTGGGGGCTGAGCGCCCCCATCAGGGCGGCGAGCCGCGCCGGCTCGGCGCCGTTGCGCTTAAGGAGATCCGCGAGGCTCTGGTCCTTGGCGAGCACGAGGTCGCGCTCCTCGACCAGCCGGGCACCGTCCCCACCGGTACCGGTCTCGGAGATCTCGGTCAGGTTCTCGGGGAGGATCCGGACCTCGATGTTGCGGAAGCGCGCCTCCAGCCCGGGATCGTCGGGGAGCGCCGCCGGCCGCAAGGCCCGGGAGAGCAGGCGCTCGGCCGGGAAGGCCGGCGGCAGTGTCCCGCCAGCGAGCGTCTGGGTCTCGGCCACCAGGGAATCGACCTCGGCATCGCTGAGGGCCGGCGCATCGTCCTCGATCGTCTCTTGGCCGAGCGGGCTGCGCACCAGGGTCACGGCGGTCTCGGCCGGGTCCGAATCGCCCTCGGCGGCGGCCGGCGCCTCGATCCGGGCGCTGCGCATGGGATCGAAGGGCGGCACCGGCACGTCGGGGGCGCGCAGGGGCAGTTCGGTGGCGATCTGCACGTAGGCGTGGACGCGGATCACCTCGCGCTCGCCGGCGCGCTCGGTCATTGGCGCCTTGAAGGTGGTCTTGGCCGCCACGATCATCTCGTCGCGCACCAGCCGGTCGCCCTTGCGGGCGACGTCGCCGGCCGTGCCCTCGCCGTGAGGCGGCAGCGCCCGCTCCGGCGGCGTCGCCACCACCCCGTCGGCCGCGGCGAGGTAGAGCGCGACGCCGATCAGCCCGGCGCCGGTGACGCCGGTGAGCAGGCTGCCGGCGAGCCAGCGCAGGTTGAGGGCCTGCCGCGGCGGCCGCGATGCGATGGCGGTGCCGGACGGGGAAGGCGCGTCGACGAAAGCGAACAACGAATCGGCCCTGGACGTAAGGCGGGTGATGAGGGCCCGCCTTGGCGCCGAAACCGTGACCGTTTTGAGACGAGACGCCCTCCCGCTACTCCGCCGCCGCTCGCGGCGCGTAGCCGAGCCGCCCGTTCAGCTCGGCGATCAGCTCGGCCGCGGCCTCGGCGATGACGGTGCCGGGCGGGAAGATCGCCGAGGCGCCGGCTTGGCGGAGCGCCGCGAAGTCGCCCGGCGGGATCACGCCGCCGACGACGATCATCACATCGGGGCGGCCGGCCTCGTCGAGGGCGCGCTTGAGCTCCGGCACAAGGGTCAGGTGGCCGGCGGCGAGCGACGACACGCCGACGATGTGGACGTCGTTCTCCACCGCCTGCCGCGCCGCCTCCTCGGGTGTGGCGAAGAGGGGTCCGATATCGACGTCGAAGCCGAGATCGGCGAAGGCCGAGGCGATCACCTTCTGGCCGCGGTCGTGCCCGTCCTGGCCCATCTTGGCGACGAGGATGCGGGGGCGGCGCCCATCCGCCTCCTCGAAGGTCTCGACCAGACCGCGCACCCGCTCGACCGCTGCCGACATGCCGCCCATCTCCCGCTTGTAGACGCCCGAGATCGCCCGGATCTCGGCCCGGTGCCGGCCCCAGGCCCGCTCCAGGGCCTCCGAGATCTCGCCGACCGTGGCCTTGGCCCGCGCCGCCTCGACGGCGAGCGCCAGCAGGTTGCCGCTGCCTTTGGCCGCCTCGGTCAGCGCCGCGAGCCGGGCTTCCACCGCCTGCCCGTCGCGCTCGGCGCGCAGGCGCTTGAGCTTGTCGATCTGGAGCGTGCGGACGTTGCCGTTGTCGACGCGCAGCAGGTCGATCGCCCGGTCGCCGTCCGGCTTGTAGCGGTTGACGCCGACGATGACCTGCTGGCCCGAATCGATCCGCGCCTGGGTGCGGGCCGCCGCCTCCTCGATGCGCAGCTTCGGGATGCCGGCCTCGATGGCCTTGGCCATGCCGCCGAGCGCCTCGACCTCGCGGATATGGGCCGAGGCCCGGGCGACGAGGTCCTGCGTCAGCCGCTCGACGTAGTAGGAGCCGCCCCACGGATCGATGATCCGGGTCGTGCCGCTCTCCTGCTGCAGGAAGAGCTGGGTGTTGCGGGCGATGCGAGCCGAGAAGTCGGTGGGGAGCGCCAGCGCCTCGTCGAGGGCGTTGGTGTGCAGCGACTGGGTGCCGCCTTGCGTCGCCGCCATCGCCTCGAGGCAGGTGCGGGTGACGTTGTTGAACACGTCCTGGGCGGTCAGCGACCAGCCGCTCGTCTGCGAGTGGGTGCGCAGGGCCAGGGACTTGTCGGATTTCGGGGAAAAGTCCTTGACGAGGGAGGCCCAGAGCAGGCGCGCCGCCCGCATCTTGGCCACCTCCATGAAGAAGTTCATCCCGATCGCCCAGAAGAACGACAGGCGGGGTGCGAACTTGTCGATGTCGAGACCCGCCGCCATCCCGGCACGGATGTACTCGACGCCGTCGGCCAGCGTGTAGGCGAGCTCGAGATCCTGCGTGGCGCCTGCCTCCTGCATGTGGTAGCCGGAGATCGAGATCGAGTTGAACTTCGGCATGTGGGCCGAGGTGTAGCCGAAGATGTCCGAGATGATCCGCATCGACCCGGCCGGCGGGTAGATGTAGGTGTTGCGGACCATGAACTCCTTGAGGATGTCGTTCTGGATCGTGCCGGCGAGCTTTTCCGGCGGTACGCCCTGCTCCTCCGCCGCGACGATGTAGAGGGCCAGCACCGGCAGCACCGCGCCGTTCATCGTCATCGACACGGTCATCTGGTCGAGGGGAATCCCTGAGAACAGCGTCCGCATGTCGTAGATCGAATCGATCGCGACGCCCGCCATGCCGACATCGCCCGAGACCCGCGGGTGGTCGGAATCGTAGCCGCGGTGCGTCGCGAGGTCGAAGGCGACCGAGAGGCCCTTCTGCCCGGCCGCGAGGTTCCGGCGGTAGAAGGCGTTCGAATCCTCGGCCGTGGAGAAGCCGGCATATTGCCGGATCGTCCAGGGCTGGGTCGCGTACATTGTGGGGTAGGGGCCGCGCAGGAACGGCGCGATGCCCGGATACGAGCCGGCGAGGTCGAGCCCCTCGCGGTCCTGCGGGCCGTAAGCCGCCTTCACCGGGATCCCCTCGGGGGTCATCCACGGCTCGGCGGCGGCCGCCGCGGCGGGGCTGGCGCCTGCGGCCGGCGCGAAGGCGATTTCCGAGAAATCCGGGATGCGGGTCATCGGCCTGCGGCTCTCGTTGCTGGCGTTCCTTGATCAGGACTTATAGGGGCGGGTGCCGCTGCGGCCAATGGGTCGAGGGGCGGGGCGCGGCGGATTGGCCCCGCCCCGCCGGCCCTACTGGACGATCACGCGCCGCGGACCCGTCGGGGCGGAAGCGGCCTCGGCCGCGACCCAGCGCACCGGGTTGTAGTAGATCGGGTATTTCGCCTGCATAGTGCCGCCGCCCTCGCTGCGGTAATGCCCCTTGTAGGCCGCGGCCTTCAGGCGCCCGCTCTCATGAATCATGAACAGCAGGCAGCCCCGACCGGACTGGCCTTTGGTCAGCCCCTTGGCCGGCGGCGTCGTGCATTTCGTGAACGATCCGGCGCTCATCGCTAAGGCCGGCGCATGGGCCTGGTCCCGGTCGTCGATGGCGACGAAGGCTCCGACCTGCTGCGCGGACAGGTCCTCGTCGCTCAGGTTCTTGTACTCGTAGCGCACGTAGATCGGCCGGGCCTTCGCCAGGGACTTGGGGATCTCGAACCCCTTCAGGTCGTCCGCCGACCCTTCCTCGATCGCCGTGACCCGCAATTCGATCGGGACCTCGGGTCCCTTCGGAACGAGGTGCGGGACGATCGCGGGCTCGCCCGTCCGCAATTCGGCGCCGGCCCGCTCGTAGGAATCCGCGAGGGCCGGCAGGGTGCCGAGCGTCACCGCCATCGCGGCGATCAGCGAAAGTCTCATCGGCGATTACCTTCCACTTTAGCGTGGACGGACGGCGCATCATGACAGCGCGCCCCGTCGCATGTCCTCCCCGAGCCGGTCCCTGATCTGGCGGAACGAGCGGCTCGACGAAGACGTGCGAAGGAAATGCAGCAAGTTTGCGACCGGTCCGATGGGCGGCCGGTCTCGGGACGGCGCGTCAGCGCGCCTCCTCGCCCCCCGCGACCCGGCCGCGGGCCCGCGCCCGGACCCAGTCGCGCCGCCGCTGGGCGGCCTTCGATTCGGCCGCCTCCCGCTCCGCCGGCACGGTGGCGTAGAAATCCGCGACCGCGGCGCCGCCATGGATGCGCTGGCCGCGGCCGGCCTCTTGGCCGATCTCCTGGCGCAGCCGCCAGCAGCCGAGCGCCTGGCGCTCGCCATCGCTCCGGGCGCGGGTGCAGGCTTCCGCCCGGGTGTCGCGGGGCGAGGCGGCGGCGCTGCCCGCAAGTGCCGCGAGCGCGAGGGAGCCGAGGATGAGGGCGCGAGGGGACAGCGACGGCTTGCGGAGCATTCCGGACCTTTCGTATGGGGAGGGCGCCAAGCCTAGAGACCCGCGCCCATGCCTGCAACCTTACCGGGTCCCCGGCCGGACAGCGCCGCGCGGCTCTGGGCGCCGCTCGTGCGGTTCTCCGCCCTGGACGCGCGCCTCGGCGACGCGGCGCGGGCCCGCGGCCCGGTCGCGGCCGGCCTCTACGAGTTCCTGCGCTTCGGCGTGAAGCAGGGCTGGGCCTGCCTGTTCGGCGGGGCGCTGTGCGGGCTGATGATCGTCACCTACCTGGCCTATCCGGCCGGCGCGCCGCTCGCGCGCTACGATGTCCTGACCCTCGCGGCGGTGGCGATCCAGGTCGCGATGCTGGCCTTGCGCCTCGAGACCTGGGAGGAGGCCCGGGTCATCCTGGTCTTCCACGTCGTCGGCACCGCGATGGAACTGTACAAGACCCGGATGGGCTCCTGGCTCTACCCCGAGCCGAGCTGGCTGCGTCTCTCCGGCGTGCCGCTGTTCAGCGGCTTCCTCTATGCCAGCGTCGGCTCCTATCTCGCCCGGGTGTGGCGCCTGTTCGACTTCCGCTTCACCCGGCACCCGCCGCTCCCGGCCCTCGTCGTCCTGTCGCTGGCGATCTACCTCAACTTCTTCACCCAGCACGTCGTGACCGACCTGCGCCTCGGGCTGTTCGCGGCGGCGATCGTCCTGTTCGGCCCGGCGACCGTCCATTTCCGGGTCTGGAGGGTATATCGGCGCATGCCGCTGCTGCTGGGCCTCGTCCTCGTCACCCTGTTCATCTGGATCGCCGAGAACATCGGCACGGCGACGCGCGGCTGGATCTACCCGCACCAGGCCGCCGGCTGGGCCGCGGTGTCGCCGCAGAAATTCGGCTCGTGGTTCCTCCTGATGATCATCTCCTACACGCTGGTCGCCCTGGTGAGCCGCCCCAAAGTGTTCACCAAGCCGTCCGCCACCGCCGGCGCCACCCCGAGCGCGGCCATTGACGCGAGGCCCGCCCGGCCCACTTCCCCGCCAGCGCCAGCTGGTTCCCTTCCGGAGTAACGACGACGGTGCCCGATCGCTTCCTGCGGGTCGCCCTGACCGCCGCCCTGGTGCTGCTCGCGCTGTTCGTCGCGCAGCCCTACGTCACGAGCCTGCTGTTCTCCGCCGACGCCCCACGGGCGGTGACGGCGCGGGGCGACCTCTCGCAGGCCGAAGCCTCGACCGTGGCGCTGTTCGAGCGCGCGGCGCCGTCGGTGGTCTACGTCTTCGCCCGGGCGCAACAGGGCGCGGTGTCGTTCGACCCCGAGACCGGCGAGCGCCGGCAGGGCGGGGGCGAGCAGACCGGCTCGGGCTTCGTCTGGGACGCGGCCGGCCACATCGTCACCAACAACCACGTCATCCAGGGCGGCGGCGACATCCAGGTCCGGCTCTCCACCGGCGAGGTGGTGCCCGCGACCGTGGCCGGCACCGACCCGAACTACGACCTGGCGGTGCTGAAGCTCGGCCGCGTCAGCGCCGCCCCGCCGCCGATCGCCATCGGCACCTCCGGCGACCTCAAGGTCGGGCAGTTCACCTACGCCATCGGCAATCCCTTCGGCCTCGACCACACCCTGACGACCGGGGTGGTGAGCGCGCTCCAGCGCCGGCTGCCGACGGCGGAGGGGCGGGAGCTGTCGGGCGTGATCCAGACCGATGCGGCGATCAACCCGGGCAATTCCGGCGGGCCGCTGCTCGATTCCGCCGGGCGGCTGATCGGCGTCAACACGGCGATCTTCTCACCGTCGGGCGCCAGCGCCGGCATCGGCTTCGCCATTCCGGTCGACGTGGTCAACCGGGTCGTGCCGAACCTGATCCGTACCGGCCGCACCCCCAACCCGGGCATCGGCATCGTGGCGGCGAGCGAGGAGGCGGCAGCAAGGCTCGGCATCGACGGTCTCGTGGTGGTGCGGGTGCTACCGGGCTCGCCGGCCGCGCAGGCGGGCCTCCAGGGCGTCGATCCGGCGACGGGCGAACTCGGCGACATCATCATGGGGGTGAACGGCCGCCCGGTGCGGCGGCTGGCCGACCTGACCGCGGCGCTCGAGGCCGCCGGCGTCGGCAGCCGCGTGACGCTCCAGGTCGAGCGCGACGGGCGGGCGATCACCCTCGCGGTCACCCCGGCGGATATGGGGCAGCGCCGGCGCTGAAGGCGTCTGTCGCGCCGAAGGCGCCGAGCCGCTATCCTGGCTCGCATCCGTCTGGAGCCCGCCCCGTGACCGCACGCCTCCTCGCCGTCCTCGTCCTCGCGCTCGCCGCCCTGCCGGCCGCGGCCGGCGAGCGCGGCGCCGCCCGGCCCCGCCTGTGCCCGCAGGACGCCCCGCCCGGCGTCCGCCTGCCGGACCGGCCCGAATGCCGCGAGGCGCCCCCGGCCCCCGTCCGCGCCGCGGCCCCGGGCTTCATCGATCTCGGCAACGGCACCTCGCTGCGGGTCAGCGGCCGGGCCGCCTACGAGGTCGGCTACAAGGGACGCTGAACCCCGGGGAAACCTCGCTTCCCCCCTTGGTCGTGATCCGGGCCAAATCGCCCGTCCGCGACCTGCCCCGCGGGAACCCTCCCGGCCTCCCCCGCATTCGCTCCCGGAGGCGAGAGGGAGGGCGCGATGATCCTGGCAGCCTGCGAGGGCCGGCACTGGCAGTACGAGATCGTCGAGCATGCCGACGGCTACGTCGTGCGGATGCGCGACCTCGACACCGGCGACATCGAGGAGGACGGCGCCACGATCTTCCGCACCATGCCGGTCGCCTTCGCCTTCGCTGAGATGTCCGCCGCCTTCGACCGCTTCACCGCCTCGACCGAGGACGAGCCGGACGACGCCCAGACGGCGACCGACTTCGCGGTGAGCGAGCAGATCTTCTGCGATCTCAGCAGCCGCCTGTGCGATGGCGGGGTCGCCGGCAGCCTGGTCCAGGCCTGGGAGCGCCGGCCAGCGGACGGACCGCGGCTGACGCTGCATTGATCCAATCCGGATCCTCACGATCCGAGCCGCTTGAGCACGTCCCGCGCCGCCCGCTCGCCGTCGAGGGTCGCCCCGCCCACGGTCATCGCGCCGCCCCCTGCCAAGGCCTCGCCGGAGAGGAAGATCCGCTCTCCCACCGGCACCCGCAGGGACTCGCGGGCGGCGAGGTGACCGGGCCGCGCGATCGAGTAGCTGCCGTGGGAATACGGATCCGTCCACCAGGCGGCGAGACGGCCTCCGGTGATCGCCGCGCGGATGTCGGCACCGAAGACGCTCACCAGATGGTCGGTCGCCGCGCTCAAGGCCGCCGCCTCGCCGGCCTCGCACAGGGCGCGGGCGCCGTCGCCGCCGCAATGGAACACCGCCAGGGGCTTTCCGAACGGCTGCATCTCCAGGTAGGCGGTGAGGCCGGGCGTGCCGCTCCGCAGGATCACCGCGTCGCGCAGGTCCTGGGCCCGCAGATCCTGGGTTCGGGACTTGGCGAGATCGAGCGCGAGCCCGATCTTGGTGTAGGCCCCCATCGTCAGCCCCGCCGCGGCCTCAGCGGTCGCCGCCGGCAGGTCAGGGGTGAAGCGAAGCGACCCTGAGGCCAGCACGCCGACCGGCACCGTCACGATGGCGCAGGCGGCGCGCAGGGTTCCGCGGGACGTCTCGACGGCGACGCCCGGGCCGCGCCAGTCGATGCCCGTCACGGGCGTGTCCAGCCGTACCGGCAGGTCGGCGTAGTGGCCGGCCACCAGGGCGCCGTAGCCGTCAATCCAGATGTCGTCGCCAGACCAGAGCTGGTCGTAATCGGCGGTCGAGACCCGGTCCGGCTCCTCGCCGAGGGTGAGGCGGGTGAGCCCGGTGGCAGCGGCCCGCGCCGCCTCGTCCTCGCCCGCCACGGCCTGCGCCACCGAGCGGTCCGGGCCGGCCGGATGGTCGAGCAGCGCGCTCACCCGGCCGAAGCCCGACCGGCGCTGGCGCCGCTCCGTCTCGCTCGCCCGGACGCCGTCCTTCACCAGCACCGGCCAGGGACTGGTGGCATCGTCGGAGGTGCGCACCCGCGCCGCGACCGCGATCTCGCGCCATGGGTTGCGCTCGGCCCAGTGCACGTATTGCCCGCCGGCATCGAAGCTGCGCCCCGGCCCGAGCGCTGTCTCGGTGAAGGCCCGTCCGCCGATGCGGGTGCGCGCCTCCAGCACCACGACGCTGTGGCCGTTGCGCCGGATCGCCGCCGCCGCCGCCAGGCCGGCCGCACCCGCGCCGATCACCGCGACGTCGGCATCCGCCGCGGCGCGGGCGCGTGGGGAGGCAGCGAGTATGGCGGCGCCGGCCAAGAGGGAGCGACGCGACAGCGTCATCCCGGGTCTCCGTTTGGGTTCTCTGTCCGGTCTCACTTCGGCGGGGGCGGGGTCGCGGCAAGGCTCACGCGGCGAAATATCGCCCGGTCGGCCACCTCACCCCCTTTGTGCAGGAGCCGGTGCCGAAGGGTGTCGACCGGGTACCGGAATGGCCGCGACGACAGGAAGCGGACGGGAGGCACATCGACCGTGGTCGTAACGTGTGCGGTGTGGGCGTGGCGGGCTTTTTCGCCTGGCTGTCCTCGCCCTGCGACACGGGTGACGGCGGTCGATCGGCAATGCCGAACAGGCAGATTGGCCGAACAGGCGGCTTGCGAATGAACCCCTCTTCGAGATCTGATGAGCATCAATTGCGTGGCGGGCCGATCAACGGCAAGAATCGCGTCACCACCGCGTCGGTGCAGCCGGCCTTGGTGAAATTGCAGCTGAATGACCCACTCGGGATACCGCCGGCGCCCGGGCACTTTGATTGCGACTTGACGAAATACCGGGTGCGCTTGCCGCGCATTCTCGCTGCCCCATTCCCGCACGGCTTGTAGAACTGACCAGCTTCTTTTGTCATTTGCCGGTCGGCGAAGTAGGTCACTTCATAATCCGAACCGGGAGCGGCGCGTGCAGGGATTGCAGCCAGCCCGCCTGCTCCGGTGATCGCCCCAGCGAATACAACAAGCCATTTTCTCATCGCGCCCTCCAGTACGAGACACCGGCCCAAGGCCCAGTGTCTTCCATACACTCTCCTCGGAGATCTGTCAGTTCACCCAGAAGAAGGAGGGGTTTAGTACGATCATACTAAGGTGATGCCTTAAGTTTCTGATTTGATGAAGAGTACGAAATGACCCTGATAGTTAATCCTTCAACAGCGCCGCGATCGCAACGCATGCAGACATAGATATTTGATCATCTATCTGCCATTTCACTATAGATAATATTATATCTTAACATCGATTTGGCTGCGTAATCTGGTCCGCAGCGATCGTAAGATTGTGCAGCCGCTGACGGGGCGCGTTACGCTCGGCAGCTGACGTCAGGAACGACTGCGGATGGTCGGTTGCACGCGGACGATTCCGCGGATCCGATCTCGTCCTCACACCCGCCCCACGAACGCCATCCGTCCCTGGTTGTGCCCGAGGTTCTGCGGCATCCGCTCCGCCGCGAAGCCGGCGGCCTCGAGCCGGTCCAGCATCCCGGGCTCGCTGTAGCGCGCGAGCCCGAGCCGCCGGCGCAAGCTGCGGTAATCCGACACCAGGGTCCGGGCGAGGCCGAGGAGCGCCGCGAGCAGAAAGCCGTCGCGCCGGGCGAAGGCGAGGAGGGCAGTCGCATCCGCGATGGCGCCGAGATGGGGCGGGATCACGTCGGCGAGGATCAGGCGACCGCCGGGCCGCAGGAGGCGGCGCCAGTCGCGCAGGCAGGCATCGAGTTCGGCAGCCGTGAGGTACTGCGCGAGGGAATTCGCCACCACGAGGTCGAGGCTCGCCGAGGGCAGGGGGGCGACCTCCTCGGGCGACAGGACGGCGATCGCCGGGTTCCCGGCGAAGCGCCGTGTCAGCGCCTCGCGCTGGCGCGGGGAGGCGTCGCAGAGGAGGAGCCGGCCGCAAAGCCCGGCGACGTGGTCGGCGGAGAGAGCCTCGCCGCAACCATGGTCGAGGATCACCGCGTCCGGATGCGGCACCAGGGCGGCGATGTCTTTCGCCAGCCCGGCATAGTGCCGGGCCTTGTGGCGCGCATTGACGTAGATCGGGGTGTCGCGGTCCCAGAACTCGCGCCAGGACGTGACCACCCGGAGCGCGCTCAGCCGCCGATCAGCAGGACCGAGACCGCCCGGTCGATCGAGAGGTAGAACACCGCGAAGGCGACGAGGGAGGCCAACGCGAACTCGGCGGCGTCGTTCGGCAGGGCGCGCAGCTCGCGCAGGGTCTCGCGGCCGTAGAAGGCGCCGAGCCAAGCCAGCGTCAGCACCACCGGCATCGCGAACAGGAACGACCAGGTGCTCTCGACGCGGCTCGCCATCGGGTCCATCAGCGCGCGGATGTTGCGCACCCACGGCGCCTGGGTCGCGGCGGCGAGGGTGGTCACCCAGGCCAGCCCCACGGCGATGCCGAGATGGGTGGTGAAGGCGCGGTGCAGGCGCGAGAAGCTGTCGGTCGCGGCGTGGTCGGTCACTGGGCAAGCCCCGAATTCGCGGCCCCGCGACGATCGTTCATCGTCGTCGCTCCAGGGCGGTGGACGGCCGAGAGAATCGGCCGCGAGTTCGGGTTTTTTGTGGCTGCGGCCGGAACCGGCCGCAACCTTTTTCGGAGTTACGCGTTGCTGCCTTTCGTCTCGCGCATGAGGCTGACGAAGCGGTCGAACAGGTAGTGGCTGTCCTGCGGGCCCGGCGAGGCCTCCGGATGGTGCTGCACCGAGAAGGCCGGGCGGTCGGTGAGCGACAGGCCGCAATTCGAGCCGTCGAACAGCGAGACGTGGGTCTCGACCGCGTTCTCGGGCAGGCTGCTGGGATCCACCGCAAAGCCGTGGTTCATCGAGACGATCTCGACCTTGCCGGTGGTGTGGTCCTTCACCGGATGGTTGGCGCCGTGATGGCCCTGGCTCATCTTCACCGTGCGGCCGCCGAGCGCGAGACCCATCAGCTGGTGGCCGAGGCAGATGCCGAAGGTCGGGACCTTCTGGTCGAGGAGCGCGCGGATCACCGGCACGGCGTACTCGCCGGTCGCCGCCGGGTCGCCCGGGCCGTTCGACAGGAAGACGCCGTCGGGCTTGAGCGCCAACACCTCCTCGGCGCTCGCGGTGGCCGGCACGACGGTGACGTCGCAGCCCGCCTTGGCGAGCAGGCGCAGGATGTTGCGCTTCACGCCGTAATCGATTGCCACGACCTTCAGGCCCTCGCCCGCAGGCCGGCTGCCGTAGCCGGCGGGGTGCTGCCACACGGTCTCGCCCCAGGTCGTGGAGGCCTTGCTCGTCACCGGCGGCACGAGGTCGAGGCCCTCCATCGGCGGCAGCGCGGCGGCCTTGGCCTTGAGCGCCTCGCGGTCGAAGCGGCCTTGCGGATCGTTCGCCAGGATGGCGTTCGGCATGCCGCGGTCGCGGATGAGGGCGGTGAGCGCCCGTGTGTCGACGCCGGTGATGCCGACGATGCCGCGGGCCTTCAGCCAGCCGTCGAGGTGGCGCGAGGAGCGCCAGTTGGACGGGTTGGTGACGGCCGAGGCGATCACCGCGCCGCGCACGCCGGAGGCGGGGGCGTCGTCGAGGCTCTCGAGGTCCTCGTCGTTGGTGCCGACATTACCGATATGCGGAAAGGTGAAGGTGACGATCTGCCCGGCATAGGACGGATCGGTCAGGATCTCCTGGTAGCCGGTCATCGCGGTGTTGAAGCAGACCTCGCCGGCGGCCTCGCCGGTGGCACCGATGCCGAAACCCTCCAGAACCGTGCCGTCGGCGAGCACCAGGAGGGCGGTCGCGACGGGCTCGGCCCAGCCTTCGGGTTGCGCGGGGGCGGCCGCGTCGTCTTGCAGCATGATCGTGAACTCGCTTATGTCGCGGCCGGGCACGGCCGACGGGCGCGGCCGGCTGTTTACGAGGCCGGCGGCGGCCCGGTCAATCTGGGGATGCCCCGGTATCCCCTCAAGTGCCCCGCCTTTCAAGTGCCTTGTAACACACGACAACACCAGGAGACCGGCATGCTGCGCCAGCGCCTCACCGCCGAGATGAAGGAGGCCATGAAGGCCGGCGACAAGGCGAAGCTCGCCACCGTCCGGTTGATCCAGGCCGCCCTCAAGGACAAGGACATCGAGGCCCGCGGCCTCGGCAAGGAGCCCCTGGGCGAAGAGGAAATCTTCTCCCTGCTCCAGAAGATGATCAAGCAGCGCAACGAATCCGCCACGGTCTACGACCAGGGCGGCCGGCCCGAGCTGGCCGAGGGCGAGCGCGCCGAGGCTGCGATCATCGCCCAGTTCCTGCCCCAGCAGATGGACGAGGACGAGACCCGCGCGGCGATCCAGGCCGCCATCGCCGAGACTGGCGCCGCCTCGCCGAAGGACATGGGCAAGGTCATCGCCGCCCTGAAGGGGAAGTATGCCGGCCGGATGGACTTCGCCAAGGCGAGCGGCCTGGTGAAGGGGATGCTGGCCTGACGCGCGCGTTCGGGCCCCGCAGGGCGGGGCCCGGCTCCGAGCCTCGCCGGGAAGGCCCTCCACGGCGGGACTTCGCCACCCGCCGCGACGGTTCGGGCTCTGCCGTATCGCATTTCATGGTATCGGCCGTGCTGGTTTTGTAGACGGCGCATTATTCTCGCGGCTCACCAGGTATTCGCGGTTCGAAGTCCTGATCCAAGTGCGAACACTGCGGCATTTAGGCCTTCATTAGGGAAGTTGTCGTTATCTGCACCCGGATCGACGTGAAGCCTGGGCGGCTTCCAGCATGCGGGGGTCGCAGTGAGGTCGTTGTTGTCCATCCGGGCCCTGGTGCTTGGGATCGCGCTCGCGCTGGGCGCGATCGTCGGGGCCATGACGCTCGACGGGGTGGTCAAGGCCTGGAACGGGCATCGCAGCGCCGGAACCGTCGCCGCGGCGGCGAAGCTCGACCAGCGCATCCTCGAGGCGATGCAGGCCTTCCGCTCCGAGCGCGGCGACACTGCCGCGACCTTGAGCCTGTCGGGCGAGCAGGTCGGGGCGATGCGCAAGGTCATCGACGGCCATCGCGGCCGGGTCGACGGGGCGATCCGGGCGCTGCTCGCCGCGCCGGCCGATCTCGACGTGCCGGGCCTCGCCGGGACCCTGAAGGATCTGGATTCCGGCTACCGCGACCAGCTCGCCCTGCGAAGTGCCGCCGACGCGGCCTACGGCCTCGATGCCGGCGCCCGCGACAAGGCCCTGGCGCCGCGGGTGCTGCAGACCGGCGACGCGGTGCTGGCGCGGCTCGAGCGGGTCTCGGCCGCGCTGGAGCGGCAGATGGGCCGCCTCGATCCCGAGAGCAGGGTGCTGACGGGCGCCAAGAACAACGCTTGGGCGACCCGGGCCACCGCCGGCTCGCTCGCCGTGGTGGTCAATACCGTCCTGTCGAGTCGGACGCCGCTCAGCCCTGAGCAGGCCGAGGCGGTGCAGATGCTGCGCGGCCGCTACGAGGCGACCTGGAAGCTCGTCGAGGCTGCGACGGCCGACCTGCCGCCCCGCATCGCCGAGGCGGTGACGGCAGCGCAAGGCGCCTACTTCACGCCCGAGGTGACGGCGACGATCCAGCGCAACCTTCGCGCCTTCGGGCCCGGCGCCGAGCCCGCCATGACCCTGCCCGAGTGGCAGAAATTCGTCACCCCGAAGCTCAACACCATCGTGGCGGTGGCCAACGAAGCCCTCGCCGCCGGCGTGCAGGCGGCGGACGCGGCGGCCGAGGCGGCGCAGGGGCGGCTGATCGCCAACGCGGCCCTGTTCGGGGCGGCGCTCCTGCTCGTGGCCTCGAGCTGCGCGGTGGCGCATTTCCGCATCGCTCTGCCGATCCGGCGCATGACGTACGCGATGCAGGCCCTGGCCGAGGGCGACGCGACTGTCACGGTGCCGGCGAAAGGCCGCCGCGACGAGATCGGCGCGATGGCCGCGACCGTCCAGGTGTTTCGCGACAACCTGATCCGCACCCGCGCCCTCGAAGAGGAGACGGCCCTCGCCCGCGCCTCGGCCGAGGAGCAGCGCCGGGCCGGCATGCGCCAGATGGCGGATGCCTTCGAGCACGCCGTCGGCGGCATCGTCGGCCAGGTCGCGGCTTCGGCGACCGAGCTTCAGGCGACCGCCGCCGTGATGACCGACGGCGCGACGCGGACCGCCGGCCGCTCCGGCGCGGTCGCCGCCGCCGCCGGCCAGACCGCCGAGAATGTCGGCACGGTCGCGGCCGCGGCCGAGGAGCTCGGCGCCTCGGTCCACGAGATCGGCCGCCAGGTCTCGAGCTCGGCCGCGCTCGCACGCAACGCCGTCGACGAGGCCGCGGGCACCGCCGGCCACATGCGCGAGCTGAGCGAGGCGGTGTCGCGCATCGGCGACGTCGTCGGGCTGATCTCGTCGATCGCCAGCCAGACCAACCTGCTGGCGCTGAACGCCACGATCGAGGCGGCCCGCGCCGGTGCCGCCGGCCGCGGCTTCGCGGTGGTGGCGGCGGAGGTGAAGGAACTCGCGGGCCAGACGGCACGAGCGACCGAGGAGATCACCGGCCAGATCGGCCGCATCCAGGGCAAGACCGGCGACGCGGTCGCGGCGATCGAGGCGATCACCGGGCGCATCGCCGAGATCAGCCGCGTCTCGGTGGGCATCGCCGCGGCGGTGGAGGAGCAGGGCGCGGCGACCCAGGAGATCGTCCGCAACGTCGCCGAGGCCGCCTCGGGCACCCATGCGGTGACGCACACGATCACCGCCGTGGCGGGAGCGGCCGAGGAGACGGGCTCTGCGGCGGCGCAGGTGCTCGCGGCCTCCTCCGAGCTGTCGCGGCATTCCGAGCAGCTCTCGACCGAGGTGACGCGCTTCCTCGCCACCGTGCGGGCGGCGTGACGGCCGATCCGCCGATCCCCGATCCGTTAGGACTCCGCTGACCAAGACGCGCTACAAGGCAGATCCCTCGGCAGATCCCTCGATCGGACCGTCACCCTTGCGCTATCCGCCCCACCTGCTCGAAGAGATCCGCTCCCGCCTGCCGGCCTCCGAGGTCGTCGGCCGGCGCGTGCGCCTCAAGAAGGCGGGCCGGGAATGGCGCGGCCTGTCGCCGTTCAACGCGGAAAAATCGCCGTCGTTCTACGTCAACGACCAGAAGCAGTTCTACCACTGCTTCTCCTCGGGCAAGCACGGCGACATCTTCACCTTCGTGATGGAGACCGAAGGGGTCTCGTTCCCGGAGGCCGTGGAGCGCCTGGCCAACGAGGCCGGGGTGGCGCTGCCGGCGCCGAGCGAGGCCTCGCGCGAGAGCGAGACGCGCCGCCGCGGCGCCCTCGAGGTGATGGAGCTGGCCTGCGTCTTCTTCGAGGAGCAGCTGGCCGGCCGTGCCGGGGCCCGGGCCCGCGACTACCTCGCCGGCCGCGGGCTCGACGGCGAGGTGGGCCGCACCTTCCGCCTCGGCTACGCTCCGCCCGAGCGCTACGCGCTCCGCGACTACCTCGCTGCCCGCGACGTGCCGGCCGAGCTGATGGTGGAGCTGAACCTCCTCACCACCGGCGACGACATCAAGGTGCCGTTCGACCGGTTCCGCGACCGCGTGATCTTCCCAATTCGCGACGTGCGGGGCAGGGTGGTGGCCTTCGGCGGCCGCGGCATGAGCCCGGACGCCAAGCCCAAATACCTCAACTCCTCCGAGACGCCGCTCTTCCACAAGGGGCGGATGCTCTATAACCACCACGCCGCCCGTAAATCCGCCCACGACACCGGCCGGGTGATCGCGGTCGAGGGCTACGTCGACGCCATCGCGATGACACTCGCCGGGCACCCGGAGGTGGTAGCCTCCCTCGGCACGGCGCTGACCGAGGATCAGCTCGCCCTGCTCTGGCGCATGGCCGACGAGCCGATCCTATGCTTCGACGGCGACGGCGCCGGCCGGCGCGCCGCCTACCGCGCCCTCGACGTGGCGCTTCCGGCGCTCCAGCCCGGCAAATCGCTGCGCTTCGCCCTGATGCCAGAGGGCCAGGACCCGGACGACCTGCTGCGCACCGGGGGCGCCGGCGCCATCGACCGGGTGCTCGACGGCGCCCGGCCGCTCGTCGACGTCCTGTGGTCGCGCGAGACCGAGATGAGCCCGGTCGACACGCCGGAGCGCCGCGCCGGCCTCGCCCAGCGCCTGCGCGAGATCGTCAACGGCATCCGCGACGAGACCCTGAAGCGCTACTACCGCGACGAGATCGAGGCCCGGCTGCGGTCCCTGAGCCCCAATGGCGGCGCCCGCCGGGAGGGCGGGGGCGACCGGGCGTACCGGGAGCGCACGCCCTTCGTCCCGCGCGGGCGCGGGCAGCCCCCGGCGCCGGTCTCGCCGCGGCTCACCGCCCGGGCGAGCCCGCTCCTTGCCCGCTCGTCGCTGTTCTCCGGTGGCTCGTCCTCGCGCGAGGCCTTGATCGTCGCGGCCCTTCTGGTGCATCCGGAACTCCTCGCCCGCGAGGCCGAGGAGCTGGCCGAGGTCGAGTTCGAGGGGGCGGATGCGCGCGCGTTGCGCGGTGCGCTGCTCGATCTCGCGGCGGAGGGCGGGGCGGGCGACGCGGCCTTGCTCGATGCGCGGCTGGAGCGGGCCGGGCTCGCCGCGGCGGCAGGCCGGATCGCCGGCCTGGTGCGCCCCGGCGACCGCTGGGTGCTCGATCCGCACGCCGATCCCGTGCGGCTGGAGGACGCGCTCCGGCAGGCCGTGATCTTGCACCGCAAGGCCGGAACGCTACATAGCGAACTCCGGGCCGCCGAACGTGCCCTGGCGGAGGAGGAGACGGAGGCCAACTTCGCCTGGCTGCGCGACGTGAAGACCCGTCTCTCCGTGGTGGCGGGCGCCGAAGCCGAGGCGGAGGCAACCGAAGAGACGGAATCGCACTGACGCCGAACCCGACTCGGGCGAGGTGCAGCTTGCGGCTTTCGTCCGGACTAGTTAACGGCAAGTCGGTCGAATGGCTTGCACATTTGCGTGAGTTCCTGGGGCGGCTCGTGCGCCGTCCGACGAGACATCACGGTGCCGGCACGGCGGGAGCCTCCCCCGCCCGGGCACTGCCGACACCGGGAAGCATAGGCTGAGCATGGCGACGAAGGCAACGGAACGAGACGAGACCGAGGCGGCCCCCGAGCAGCAGACCGACGGCCCGCTCCTCGACCTGACGGATGCCTCCGTCAAGCGGATGATCAAGCTCGCCAAGAAGCGCGGCTACGTCACCTACGACGAGTTGAACGAGGTGCTGCCGCAGGAGGAATTCACCTCCGAGCAGATCGAGGACGTGCTCGGACAGCTGTCCGAGCTCGGCGTCAACGTGGTCGAGGCCGAGGAGGCCGACGAGCAGCAGGGCGAGAACGCGCCTCAGGAAGCCGCCGAGGAGGAAGAGGCGAGCGAGGGCGGCGAGGTGGCCGAGGTCGCCGCCGCGCGCCCGGTCGCGCTCCGCGCCGAGACCACGAAGGAGCCGACGGACCGCACCGACGATCCGGTCCGGATGTACCTGCGCGAGATGGGCTCGGTCGAGCTCCTGTCGCGTGAAGGCGAGATCGCGATCGCGAAGCGGATCGAGGCCGGGCGCGAGGCGATGATCGCCGGCCTGTGCGAGAGCCCGCTGACCTTCCAGGCCATCATCATCTGGCGCGACGAGCTCGTCGACGGCCGGGTGCTCCTGCGCGACATCATCGACCTCGAGGCCACCTATGCCGGCCCCGACGGCCGCGCCGGCCCCGCCGAGGGCGAGGTCGAGGGGGAGGGCGACGAGGAGGCCGAGGGCGAGACACCGCCGGAGGGCGAGGGCGACGAGGACGACCTCGAGAACAACGTGTCGCTCTCGGCGATGGAAGCCGAGCTGAAGCCGCGCGTGCTCGAGACCTTCGACGCGATCGCCGAGAACTACCGCAAGCTGCGCAAGGTCCAGGCCGAGCAGGCCGAGACCCGGCTGAAGGGCGCCGCGGCCTCCGAGTCGCAGGGGCAGCGCTATTCCGAGCTGAAGAACACCGTCGTCGCCGACGTGAAGTCGCTGTCGCTGAATTCCAACCGCATCGAGGCGCTGGTCGAGCAGCTCTACGACATCAACAAGCGGCTGATCTCGCACGAGGGCCGCCTGATGCGGCTCGCCGAGAATCACGGCGTCGCCCGCGACGAGTTCCTGCGCCACTACCAGGGCTACGAGCTCGATCCGCACTGGGTCGAGCGGGTGGCGAAGCTCGGCGGCAAGGGCTGGAAGAACTTCACCGAGCGCGGCGCGGTGAACATCCTGACCCTGCGCGAGCAGATCATCTCGCTCGCGTCCGAGACCGGCCTGGAGATCCAAGAGTACCGGAAGATCGTCCACATGGTCCAGAAGGGCGAGCGCGAAGCCCGCCAGGCCAAGAAGGAGATGATCGAGGCCAACCTCCGGCTGGTGATCTCGATCGCCAAGAAGTACACCAACCGCGGACTGCAATTCCTGGACCTGATCCAGGAAGGCAATATCGGCCTGATGAAGGCGGTCGACAAGTTCGAGTACCGCCGCGGCTACAAGTTCTCGACCTACGCCACGTGGTGGATCCGGCAGGCGATCACCCGCTCGATCGCCGACCAGGCCCGCACGATCCGCATCCCGGTGCACATGATCGAGACGATCAACAAGATCGTCCGGACCTCGCGCCAGATGCTGCACGAGATCGGCCGCGAGCCGACCCCGGAGGAACTGGCCGAGAAGCTGGCGATGCCGCTGGAGAAGGTGCGCAAGGTCCTCAAGATCGCCAAGGAGCCGATCTCGCTCGAGACCCCGATCGGCGACGAGGAGGATTCCCACCTCGGCGACTTCATCGAGGACAAGAACGTCGTCCTGCCGATCGACGCGGCGATCCAGTCGAACCTGCGCGAGACCACGACTCGGGTGCTGGCCTCGCTCACCCCCCGCGAGGAGCGCGTGCTGCGCATGCGCTTCGGTATCGGCATGAACACCGACCACACCCTGGAGGAGGTCGGCCAGCAATTCTCGGTGACCCGCGAGCGCATCCGCCAGATCGAGGCCAAGGCCCTGCGCAAGCTCAAGCATCCGAGCCGGTCTAGGAAGCTGCGGAGCTTCCTCGACAACTGAGGCTTTAGACTGAGGCTTTGGACCCGATTCGAAGAAGGGCCCGGCAGGTGGATCGCCTCCCGGGCCCTTCTTCGTTACCGCGGCGGCGCCACGATCCGCGCCACCGCCCGCCGCACCAGCGGCAGCACGAGCAGCAGCGTCGGGAAGGCGACGAGCCAGGAGAAGCCCCAGGCGCGCGGCCAGTGCCACACGAGGTCCGGCGTGACCCCGTGGGCGAGCAGGGTCGAGATGCCGGAAACGACGCAGGTCATCAGGATGGAGAGCAGGAACGCAGTCACCAGCGGCGCGGAGGAGGCCGGCAGGCGTCGCGGAGAGGAAGAAGGAGACATGGCACGTCTTTCGGAACGGGCTCTCGGCCCGGACGATGCTGCACGCACCCGCCCGGTGCCAATCACCTGAGGGAGCGCGTTGCTTGACGTGAGACGCTTACGGCCGGCCGGAGCATGGCCCGGCGACGAGCTTTCCTCTAGCAGGACCGAGGGCCGATGCCAAGGAGGTCCGATCCCGGGCCGGCGGGCCGGTTCTGCGCAGCCAAGCCTTCTCCACGATCAAGCCTTGCCGTCCCGCGGCGCAAAGCCCATGTCAGGGCGATGCTCGACCAGCCTCGCCACAACTCCGCTCCGACGCCCACGGCCGCGGCGGACGGGTCGGAGGCGAGCGACATCCCGATCGGCCTGTTTCGCGACTGCGTGGCGTTGCGCGACTGGCTGCTCAGCGAGGGGGCGCGGCTGCCGGAATCCGGCGACCTCCTCGCCGGCATGGCCGAGCGGCTGAACGACCTCGGCGTGCCGGTCGACCGCGCCACCACCGCCATCGACGCGCTGCACTCGGATTATTCCGGCGTCGGCCGGTTCTGGACCCGGGAGGACGGCGTCAGCTTCCGCCTCTTCCCGCACGGCGAGGCCAGCGAGCAGGCGCTCGCCCGCTCTCCCTTCGCCCACGTCTTCGCCACCGGCCAGTGGCTGATCCTCGACCTGCGCGAGACGCCGGACGACCAGTTCAGCATCGTCCCGGAGCTGAAGGCGGCGGGCTACACCCATTACATCACCGTGCCGCTGTTCTTCACCAACGGCACCAAGAACGGCGTCACCTTCGCGACCCGCGATCCGCGCGGATTCGGCGACGACGACCTGGCCATCCTGCGCTTCATCGTGCCGACCCTGTCGGCGGTGATGGAGATGCGCGGCCTCAACGCCCGGCTCGACCACGTCTTGCGGGTCTATGTCGGCGACGGGCCGCACCAGGCGATCCTCGCCGGCTTCATCCGCCGCGGCCAGGTCGAGCGGATCCGCTCGGCGATCCTGTTCGCCGACATGCGCGGCTATACCCGCCTCACCGACGCGCTGCCGCCCGAGGCCTCGGTGGAACTCCTGAACACCTATTTCGACTGCCTGGTGCCGCCGATCGAGAGCGAGGGCGGCGAGGTGCTGAAATACATGGGCGACGGCCTGCTGGCGATCTTCCGCGAGAGCGGCGACGATCTCGGCGGCGCGGCGCAAGGCGCCCTCTCGGCGGCGCAGGCCGCGCTCCGCCGCGTCGAGGAGGCCAACCGCGCCGGGCGCTTCCCCACCCGCATCGAGGTCGGCATCGCGCTCCATCACGGCGAGGCGGCCTACGGCAATGTCGGCTCGGGCGCGCGCCTCGATTTCACGGTGATCGGCCGCGACGTGAACCTGGCCAGTCGGCTCGCCAAGCTCAACAAGGTCCTGTCCGAGCCGCTGCTGATGTCGAAGCCCTTCGTCGACTTCCTGTGGGGCGACCCCGAATTGCTCGGCACCCACCCTCTCGACGGCTTCGCCGAGGAGATGGCGATCTACCGTCCGGGCAAGGGCGGCTGAAGCGGGGTCGAGGCGCGGTTGGAGACCGGTTGACGGCGGGCCCGTCCCTCGCCAGATAGCGGGTGTTCCAGGGAGATCCCCGACAAGGGGCTGAGACACCGCTGGACCGCCCTTCACGGCACGGTCAGCGCGGAAATCCTTCGAACCTGATCCGGCTCATACCGGCGTAGGGATTGGACAGGGTCCTCGTGGATCCGCGCGCATCATCCGGCCACCGGGCGCAGTCCATTCTCTTCGGGCCACCGTGGAGACGAGGGTGCACGCGCAGACGATCGGACGGCGGGGCGGACCGAGCCCGAGCCCGGAGAGTGACCGGTTGCCTGGACGAGCCGACGTCGCGGTGATCGGCGCCGGGCTGATCGGCCTGTCGGTCGCGTGGCGCCTGGCGCGCGCGGGTCTCTCCGTCGCGGTGATCGAGCGCGGCCGCGCCGGCGACGGCGCCAGCCTCGCCGCCACCGGCATGCTGGCGGCGGCCGCCGAGCACGAGCCCGGGGGCGAGGCTCTCTCGCCGCTCTGCCTCGAAAGCCAGCGGCTCTGGCATCCATTCCGCGACGAGCTGGAGGCCGAGTCGGGTCTCTCCATCGACTACCGTCGCGAGGGCACACTGGTGATCGCGCTCGGCCGCGACGAGGTCGAGCGGCTGCGCTTTCGCCACGAGTTGCAGCGCCGCGACGGTCTGTCCGTCGAGTGGCTGTCCGGCCCCGCCATCCGCGCCCGCGAGCCGGGCCTGCGTCCCACCGTCACCGCCGGGATCTTCTGCGCCGACGATCATCAGGTCGATCCCGCCCGTGTGATGACCGCCCTGCGCCGGGCGTTGCGCGCGGCCGGTGGGCGCCTCGTCGAGGAGACCGCGGTTACCGCGCTCATCCGCGAGGGCGGCCGGGTCACCGGCGTCGAGACCTCCGCCGGTTCTTTGACGGCCGGTACCGTCGTGCTCGCCTCCGGCGCCTGGGCCGGGGAGGGGAGTCTGGTGCCCGACCTCGCCCTGCCGGTGCGCCCGCTCAAGGGCCAGTCGATGGCGCTGCAGATGACGCCGCGCAGCGGGCTCCTCACCCACGTGGTCTGGACCGAGCAGGTCCACATGGCGCCGAAGGGCGACGGCTCGCTCATCGTCGGCGCCACCGTCGAGGAGACCGGCTTCGACCCGCACCTCACCGGCGGCGGCCTCTACGCCCTGCTGGAGGGCGCCCGCCGGGCGCTGCCGGGGGTCGAGGAGATGCGGGTCACGGGCATCTGGAGCGGCTTCCGCCCGACCTCCGACGATGACGCCCCGATTCTCGGCGAGGCCCGGCCCGGCCTGGTGCTGGCCGCCGGCCATCACCGCAACGGCTACCTCCTGGCCCCGGTCACCGCCGAGGCCGTCGCAACCCTGATCCTGCGCGGCGAGACGCTGCCGGTGGCCGCGCCGTTCGACCTATCCCGGTTCGCCCCGCGAAACTCCAATCGAAGCGAGACCGCATGAAGCTCTTCGTCAACGGCGAAATCCGCGACAGCGAGGCCGCCAGCCTCGACGCCCTGTGGCGCCAGGAGACCGCCGACCTGGACCTGCCCGGCCCGCAGGGCTTCGCCATCGCGCTCAACGGCGCGGTGGTGCGCCAGCGCGACTGGGCGGCGACGGCGCTCTCGGAAGGCGACCGCGTCGAGATCGTGCGGGCGATGCAGGGGGGGTAGGACGAGCGTCCGTCATGGACGACGTGGCCGTGCGTCCCGAGGTATGGGCGCATTCCCTCCCAGTTTCATTCCTGCCTTTCCCGGACGACTGGAACGAAGTGGAAGGAGATCCAGGATCCAGCACAAGATGTCGCGAAGCGTCCGCCTGTCTGCACCGTTGCGAGAGACAGAGCCGCTTCGCGGCGAGTCCTTGCGCCGGATCCCGGATCTCCTTCCGCTGACGCTGCCGTCGTCCGGGAAAGGGCCGTGGCTTGCGACAGGCAGCCAGGCCGAAAGCACTGTGATCGTGGACCTCGACAGGCCGGAAGACGCCGTGACGCTCGTATTCAGGGCGCAGGTGAGGGTCTGGACCGGCGTCCCGATGATCTCAAGCCGTGACGAGGTCCTCAGAACCCCCCGGTGCGCCACAATGCCAAAGCCGCCGCGACCAGCACGGCGACCCAAGCGCCGGCGACCAGCGTCAGCACGCGGCGGCGCCCGGATCGGGGCCGGTTGTCGTTGGCCGCGCGGCGCAGCCTCACGGCGGCAGTGGCGTAGCCGTGGGTGGACGCCGCGATCGTGGCCGGGCGGGCAGGGGCGGTCTTGCGCAGGCTCGTCATGGCGATTCGTGCTCGTCGGACGACGATAGCACGCGCGCGGGCGGAACGTGAGCCGGCCGAACGACGCAAGCCGTCAGGACGAGAGCCGGATCGGGCGAGCCACGGTCCGGGGGGCGTGTTCGTCGATCCAGCGCGGGCTGAGCACGGCGCCGTCCTCGGTCACGATCCACGGCAGCGCCTCGGGATCCTCCGCCGCGACGGCCGCCGCCAGGGCGGCGCGCAGGGTGGGATAGCGCCGCGTCTCCCGCGGCCCCGGCGCGGTGCGGGCGCCGTGCCACACCATCAGCTCGGCCGGGCGCTCCATCTGCGGCTGTGCCATCGTCGAACTCCTCTCGGGTGTGAGGAAGATGGCGGATCCGAGCTGAGGCGAGGCTTACCGGAGGATTGCGATTCGGTAACGAAGCCGGGTCACGATTCCGCCGAGGCCTCGCGGTGCGGCCGCAATTCCGGGGCGCCGAGCTCGGGCTCGGCCTCCGCCGCGGGCTCGGCCCGGCTCTCGGCCCGGCTGGTGTCGATGAACAGGCGCGCCTCGCCCTCGCTCAGCCCCAGGCTGCGCAGGGAGTAGAGCGCCATGCCGAAGCCGACCTCGCGCTCGGCCATCAGCACCAGCCCGACCTTGTCCTCCTCGAGGTTGCGCCGCTCGGTATCGCTATGGGTGCGCACCACCGTGTCGATCCCCGGATTGGCCTCGCGGGCGATCTCGATCAGGCGGCGGGCCTGGTGCGCGTCGGGGCTCGCCACCACGAGCAGGCGCGCCCGCCCGATATCCGCCGCCTCGAGGATGCCCGGCGCGCCGGCATCGCCGAACACCGCCGCGATGCCCGCATTTCGCAGTTCCTCGACCCGGCGCCGGTCGCGCTCCACCACCACGAAGGGCAGCTCCCAGGCCGCCAGCGCCTTGCCGATGGCGCCGCCGACCCGGCCGTAGCCGACCACCACCGCGTGACCCTCGCGGCCCTTGGCGTGGCTCGAGACCGCGATCTCTTCGCCGCCGCGCTCGAACCGGGCGGCGAGCCCGGGCCGCGACTCGACGAAGCCGCTCAGACGGGCCAGGGCCGCGAAGATCAGCGGATTGAGGGTGATCGAGAGGAGCGAGCCGGCCAGGATCAGGTCGCGCCCCTCCGGCGGCAGCAGCTTCAGGCCGATACCGAGGCTCGCCAGGATGAACGAGAACTCGCCGATCTGCGCCAGGCTCGCCGCGATGGTGAGCGCCGTCGAGAGCGGGTGGCGGAAGGCCAGCACGATCGCGACCGCCGCGAGCGACTTGCCGACGAGGATCACCGCCAGGGTGGCGAGCACGGCGAGCGGCTCGCGGAACAGGATCGTCGGGTCGAACAGCATGCCGACCGAGACGAAGAACAGGACCGCGAAGGCATCCTGGAGCGGCAGGGAATCCGCCGCGGCCTGGTGGCTAAGGTCCGATTCGGCCAGCACCATGCCGGCGAAGAAGGCGCCCAGCGCGAAGGAGACGCCGAACAATTCGGCCGAGCCGTAGGCGATGCCGAGCGCCAGCGCCAGCACCGCCAGGGTGAACAGCTCGCGCGAGCCGGTGCGGGCGGCCTGGTCGAGGAGCCAGGGCACCACCCGGCGGCCGCCGGCCAGCATCAGCCCGGCGAAGGCCGCGACCTTGGCCAGCGTGAGCCCGAGGGTGAGCCAGATGTTGCCGTCGCCCGCGATGCCGTGTGCCGCGCCGGCGCTCTCGCCGCCGAGCGGCCCGGCGAGCGCCGGCAGCAGGACGAGGGCCAGCACCATCGCCAGGTCCTCGACGATGAGCCAGCCGACGGCGATGCGGCCCTTGTCGGAATCGAGGAGGCTGCGCTCCTCCAGCGCCCGCAGGAGCACCACCGTCGAGGCGACCGAGAGGGCGAGGCCGAAGACCAGGCCGGCACCCAGGCCCCAGCCCCAGGCCAGGCTGAGCGCCAGCCCCATCAGGGTCGCGACCGCGATCTGCACCACCGCGCCGGGCAGCGCGATGGCGCGCACCGACATCAGGTCGCCGATCGAGAAGTGCAGGCCGACCCCGAACATCAGCAGGATCACGCCGATCTCGGCTAGCTGCCCGGCCAGTTCCGCGTTGCCGACGAAGCCCGGCGTGTGCGGCCCGACGGCGACGCCCGCCAGGAGATAGCCGACCAGCGGCGGCAGCTTCAGCCGCTGCGCGAGCATGCCGCCGATGAACGCGAAAACGAGCCCGAGGGCGATGATGGCGATCAGCTCGGAAGCGTGCGGCACGGTCGGGTCAGCTCCTTTTCGGATTGCGGCGCCGCAGGGGCGGCCTATTCTCCGAAGATTAGCAGACTTTCCGGGTTCCCGCGGTGCTGCACCGCACCAAAACGCACCGGCGCTCCCCGAAATCCCCGCATCCGGCGAGGAGCCGCCGGAGCGCGCGCTTTAGCGCCCGAACGGCCGCCGGGCGGCGCCGGCCGCGCGGGGAAGCCGCGGCAGGCTGGCTCCCGGCCGGGCGGCGAGCACGATGACGATCGCCCCGAGGGTGGCGGAGGTCATCACGAGGAGCTCGGTCGTGAACATGCGGCAGCCCTGGCGGTGAGGGGACGCCGCTGTGCGGCAGTCGAAAATATCGATGTTGCTTGCCGGATGGACGATTGCCGCCCGGCGGTGCTGCTCTAGCTCGCCGCAGGAGCGGCCGGCCATGTGACATCCCGCCGTGAGGCAGCATGTCCGCATCGACTGCCCACGATTCCGACGCAATGGACCGGCCTCTGGCGTCCGGCCGCGCGATGCGGCATCAGCGACGGACGATGACGTGCGCGGGCCGCACCAGACGAGGGTATATAGTATGAAGAAGGTCCTGACCGGGGCGCTCGTGGCCCTCGGCCTGTCGTCGGGCGCAGCGCTCGCGGCACCGAAAGACCCGAGCGGGACTTGGTTGACCGAGGACGGCCGGGCCCGCATCCGGATCGAGAAGTGCCAGGGCCGCACCGACCGGATCTGCGGCTACGCCGTCTGGCTCAAGACTCCCAACGACGACAAGGGCCAGCCCCGGGTCGATTTCAAGAACACCGACGCCAAGAAGCGCAGCCGCCCCTCGCTTGGTCACCAGCTGATCATGGGGCTGAAGCCGAACGCGGATAACCGTTACGAGGGGCAGATCTACAACGCCGACGACGGCAAGCTCTACGACGTCTCGATCTGGACCGAGGAGCCGGGCGAGCTCAACGTGCGCGGCTGCCTGATGGGCTTCCTGTGCGGCTCCCAGACCTGGACCCGCGCGAACGACGTCGCCCCCGGCCAGCTCACCGCCGCCACCGGCGCCCCGAACGGCCCGCGGCCGGACCCCGAATGGGCCGCGGCGCCCAAGGCCGCCGCCCCCGCGGCGCCGGCCAAGCCCGCGGCGGCGCCGGCCGCCGCGCCGAAGCCGTGAGGCGCCGCCCGGGCGACTGACCCGCGCCGCGGCGTGGGCGGTCTTCCGTGAGCTTTCTCCAGGGCACCTGCCGGTCGCGGCAGGTGCCCTTTTTCGTGGTGCGCCCAGCATGGGCGCGTTCTTGAGGGTGTGAGTCCCTCCGTGAGCTGGTCATGGCGAGCGAAGCGAAGCGCAACTGCGGAAGGGCGACCGACCGTGGGGAGGAAGCGTGGAGCGCACCTGCGGGCCGATGAACAAGAACCGGATAGAAGGCAGCGCCGAGCAGGGCGAGCGGGCCATGGACCGCGAAGCTCTCGTGACCAAGGCGAGGCGCTGTAGATCCGGCGGTCGTGCAGGGACGGAACGTGTTCTTACCTGGGGAGATCTCGCCTCATGCCTGAAAGGGCGACGGTGTCGAGCCGGAGCGAGACGTCAGCCGAGGTCGTAGTAGGGGGCGGCTTGCTCCCGAAGGACCGAACGAGGAGGAGTGGCCACGGCCGTGACGATGCAGTCGGCAAGGCGTCAGATGCCCGCGCGAGCGGGGCGGTCGGAGCCGGCGCGGGGTGAAGCCCCGTGCCGTCCCGGCAGCGACGAAGCCGGCGGCCCGCGTTGCGCACCGGGTGCCACGGGGCCGGGGCTGCTGGACGCAGCGCTGGCGCGCGAGAACGTTCAGCGCGCCTGGAAGCGGGTGAAGGCCAACAAGGGCGCAGCGGGGGTCGACGGTCTGGACATCGCCCAGACGGCGGCTCTCCTGCGCACGGCGTGGCCGGTGATCCGCGATCAGGTGCTGTCGGGGACGTACCGGCCCCAGCCGGTACGCTGCGTGGCGATCCCCAAGCCGGGGGGCGGCGAGCGCGAGCTCGGCATCCCGACGGTGACGGATCGCCTGATCCAGCAGGCGCTGCTGCAGGTGCTGCAGCCGCTTCTGGACCCTCACTTCAGCGAGCACTCCTACGGCTACCGTCCGGGCCGCGGCGCGCAGGATGCGGTTCTGGCCGCGCAAACCTGCGTGCAGGCGGGCCGGCGGGTGGTGGTGGACGTGGACCTGGCGAAGCTCTTCGACCGGGTGAACCACGACATCCTGATCGACCGGTTGCAGAAGCGGATCGGAGATGCCGGCGTGATCCGGCTGATCCGGGCGTATCTGACGAGCAGGATCATGAAGGGGGGCGTGGTGCAGGAGCGCGGGACCGGGACGCCGCAGGGCGGACCCCTGTCGCCGCTCCTGGCCAACGTGCTGCTCGACGAGGTGGACCGGGACCTGGAGCGGCTTGGCCACCACTTCGTGCGCTATGCGGACGACGTGACCGTCTACGTGCGCAGCCGCAAGGCGGGCGCACGGGTGATGGACGTGCTGCGGGGCCTGTTGGGTCGGCTGAAGCTGTCTCTGAACGAGGCCAAGAGCGCGGTACGCAGTGCGTTTGGCTGCGTGGTCCTGGGCTTCACCTTCTGGGTGGCTCCGGGCGGCGTGGTCAAGCGCCGGGTCGCGTCGACGTCTCTCGGTCGGTTCAAGCAGCGGGTGCGGGACCTGACGCGCCGCTCGGGCGGACGCAGCATACCGGCGGTGGTGGATCGGCTGCGGATCTACCTGCTGGGCTGGAAGGGCTACTACCGTCTGGCGCAGACACCCAAGGTCTGGCGTGAGCTGGACGGGTGGGTGCGTCATCGGGTGCGCGCCATCCAGCTCAAGCAGTGGAAGTGCGGCCCGACCATCTACCGGGCGCTGCGGGCGCTCGGCGCCAGACCCGCGATCGCGCGACCGGTGGCGGCCAACAGCCGCCGCTGGTGGCGCAACAGCGGGATGGCGCTCGGCGGCGTGCTGACCCTGGCCCGGATGGACAAGCTCGGCCTGCCCCGTCTCGCCTGACCTCAACTCCTCGAACCGCCCGGTGCGGACCCGCATGCCGGGTGGTGTGGGAGGGGCGCAGTCCATTTGGACTGCCCCCTATCCCGATCGCGCGGCGGCCTCGAAAACACAATCTATGATTGCAATTTTTTGTGGTTGCGCCAGTGTCGATCCCGACACCGTCGCTGAAGTTATCGCTTCGTCTCGCAACCTCAAGTAATGATCGCGTCAGATCGCGACGTGCCGTGCTACCTCTGCGTTGCCGACGGCCGCCTGAGGCTCGGGCCGCCCGCCCGGGATAACCGTGAGATCAAGAAGCGAGCAAAAATTCCTTCTGCAACCCGCTATACGTGAATCAGAACTTGCCGATAAAGCAGCGGCTGCAGCGCGAACCGCTGCAGGGCCTACGGTCGCCGCCGCTCTACTCACAAAAAAATTTTTCCATTGACTGTCAGAGAATTTTGGCGACATGTGCAAAGAAGTATTCCAAAATAAGGGGCGTCCATGAACGCGAACGAGCCGGCACCGACCTTGCAATTGATCAATCTCTCGGCCGATATCGTGTCGGCCTACGTGTCGAAGAACTCGGTTCCGGTGGGGGAGCTGGCGAACCTGATCGCCGCCGTGCACTCGTCCCTCGAACGCGTCGCCGCGCCCCCGGCGCCCGAGCCCGAGAAGCCCACGCCGCCGGTGCCGGTCCGCAAGACCGTGACGCCGGACCACATCATCAGCCTGGAGGACGGCAAGCCCTACAAGTCGCTTAAGCGCCACCTGACGACCCGCGGGCTCACCCCTGAAGCTTACCGCCAGAAATGGGGCCTGCCGCCGGACTACCCGATGGTCGCCGCGACCTACGCCGCCCAGCGCTCCGAGCTCGCCAAGAGCCTCGGCCTCGGCCAGATCCGGCGCGACCGCGCGGCTGCGGCCCGGCTCGCGGCCGGGCAGGGCGGCGAGGACGAGCCGGCGCCGGCCCGCCGCGGCCGTCCGCGCAAGGGCGAGTGATACCAACGGTCGTTGAAAACGACCTTTGGTTCCGTTCTCGAATTTTCGAGATGGTTCAACGGCCCAGTCGATCTCGGGCCTGCCCGAGATCGAAGTCGATGCGTCAGCATCTTGGGCCGTTGGTATGACGCGGTAGAGGGAGCTGGGCGCGAGGGATCCGGGCTGAACGAGGCGATGCCGGGTTTTCGCGTCCCGGTCTCCTCCGCGAGGCTTGGCGAAGTCGGCGGATGTCATGGCTGGCTTTGAGTCGCGGGCAGTTCCGCACCCGCCACGGCGCGCAGCAAGGCCGCCGGACAAAGAAAAACCCCCGCCGGATCCGGCGGGGGTTGATGACGACCGTCGCGGGTGCCCGGATGGGGGCCGACGGCGCTTTCGGTCGACGCGGGATCGCGCCTATTTGCGGCGTGCCTTGCGGGCGGCGTAGCGGGCGTCGCGGGCGGCTTTGCGCTCGACCTCCGCGGCAGCCTCGCGCTCGGCCGCCTCGGCCGCCTCGCGCTCGGCGCGGGCCTTGGCCTCCGCCTCCTCGGCCGCCCGGCGCTCGGCCTCGGCCTGCTTGGCCGCCTCGCGCTCCGCGGTGCGGGCGGCACGGGCCTCGGCGATCTTCTGGCGCTCCGCCAGGCGGGCCTGGACCTCCGGATCGTCGGCGGCGGGCTTGGCCCGGAACTTCTCCAGCAGGGCCTTCTTCGCGTCCGCGGACGTGCTCCGCCGATCGTTGAAGTTCTGGTCCTTGAAGCCGGCCATCGTGTTCGTCTCGTCGTCCTGCGTGCGAAGGCGCGCCCATCCGTGGGAATCGCGCCGGGATCCGTCATGGTCTGTCCGGCTCCCGCGTCACGCGCGAGGAGCCGTCGCACGTGCTCTAGCGCCGACGGCGTCCGGTTTCAAAGCCAAAGACGCCGCGGTCACCCAAGTGAGGGGTGGAACCTCGGCCGATCGGGGTAAAACGACGACCTTGGGTCAGGGGATTGTCAAGGTTTCCCCGGCAGGTTCGCCGGGCGGTGGCGATCTCTCGCCGGAGGAGACCTCATGCGTGCGATCGTCCTCGACGATGCCGAACTCAACAACCTCCTAATGATCGAGGCCTTGCGGCCGATCGCCCATTGCCGGCCGCAGAGCTTCACCCGGCCGGCGGACGCGCTGGCCTTCGCGGCCTCCCATGCCGACGAGATCGGGGTCGTCCTGACCGATTACGAGATGCCCGGGATGGACGGCCTCGCAGTGATCCGGGCCTTGCGGGCGCTGCCGGGCTTCGCGCACGTGCCGATCGTGATGGTGACGAGCTTCGACCAGCGCGCTCTGCGCCGGACCGCCCTGGAGGCCGGCGCGACCGATTTCGTCAACAAACCCTGCGATCCGGTCGAGATCCGGGCCCGCGTCACCAACCTGCTCGCCCTGCGCCGGGCCTATCAGGCCGAGCACGCCCAGGCGGCCCGGCTCGCCCAGGAGGTCGCCGCCGCGGTGGCCCAGGTCGAGGCGCGCGAGCGCGAGATCGTCACGGTGCTGATGCGCGCGGCCGAGCACCGCGACACCGATACCGGCGACCACGTCGCCCGGGTCGCGACCTACGCCCTGCTGATCGCCGAGGCCCTCGGCCTGCCGCCGGAGCAGTGCCGGCTGATCAGCCTCGCCTCGACGATGCACGACGTCGGCAAGATCGCGATCCCCGACGCGATCCTGCTCAAGCCCGGCCCCCTGACTCCCGAGGAGCGCCGGGAGATGGAGCGCCACGCCGAGCGCGGCGCCCGCATCCTGGCCAACAGCTCGTCCGACGTGGTGCGCCTCGCCGCCGAGATCGCGGTAAGCCACCACGAGCGCTGGGACGGCGCCGGCTATCCCAACGGGCTGTCCGGCACCGCCATCCCGCTCCCAGGCCGCATCGTCGCGGTGGCCGACGTGTTCGACGCCCTGACCAGCGACCGGCCCTACAAGCGCGCCTGGACCCTGGAGGCTACCCACGCCTTCCTGCTGCGGGAGGCCGGGGCGCATTTCGACCCGGCGGTGGTCGACGCCTTCCTGTCCCGCTGGGACGCCGTCGCGGACCTGGTCAGCCAGGCCGCGAGCCGCGCCGCCTGACGGAATCGAAGACCGTGACGACCGGGATGACGGACGTGCCGGGAGAACCGATCCCCGCTGGCGGGCTGGGACAGAACCGGAGCCTGCGCGCCCGGGTGATCCGCGCGGCGGACCCGGGCGGGCCGGCGCAGCCTCCGCCCGGCCCTCCCTGGCAGGTCTTGCGGTCGCGTGCCGGGTTTCGGGCGGAGCGTGCCCGGACGTCCGGTGCCGAAACCACCCCGACTGAAGCCCTTACTGAAATCCCTGCTGAAATTCCTGCCGAGGTCGTCCGGGCCGACGCCTCGCGGATCGCGGCCGTGCCCGCTCCAACTGATACGATCTCCGGAAAATCGCTTCCGGAGATCGTATCACCAGCCCGCGCGGCGCCTGAGCGAAGCCGATCTCCGCATCGCGAAAGCGATCCGACAGGATCGCCTGAAGCGATCGATCGGAGATCGTATGACGCCCCTCCGCCAGCTTTGTCTCCTGCATCGTCCCGTCCGGCCCGCAGCCTCGCGGCCCGCCTCGGCCGGGCGGTGCTCGGCGCGGTGATGGTGGCGCTGGCGGCCGGCACGGCGCTCGGCGCCTGGTCGGAGGTCGACCGCTACGCCGCCGACACCCGCCGGGCGCTCACCGGCCTCGCCTCGGTCTTCGCCGCCGCCGCCGCGGGCGCCGCCGCGGCGGACGATGCCGCCGGCGCCCACGCGGCGCTCCGGGCGATCGGCCGCCAGGACGGCATCGTCTATGCCGGGCTGACCCGCGCGGACGGCACGGCGCTCGCCGAGCAGGGGACGGGCCTGCGCCTCGCCGACGACCTCGACCTCGACGAGGAGGGCCTCACGCCGCTCGCCCTCGTGCTGGCCCGCACGGTGAAGGTGAGCGTGCCGGTGGTGGAGAACGCCCGGACCGTCGGGCGGGTGACCCTGATCGCCGATACCGCCGATCTCGTCGGGCGCCTCTTCGACGTGGTGCGCAACGCCCTGATGGGGGCGGCCCTCGCCATGGCAGTCGGCTTCGCGGTGGCCTGGCGTCTCGGCCGCGCCCTGACCCGGCCGCTCACGGCCCTCGCCCGCACCATGGACGCGGTGCGCGAGAACCACGATTACGGCCGCCGCGCCGTGCTGCCGTCCGGCGCCGATTCCGGCGACGAGGTCGGCCGGCTGGCGACGAGCTTCAACGGCCTCATCGACGCGGTGCGCGAGCGCGACCACCGCCTCGTCGAGCACCAGGGCCGGCTGGAGCAGGAGGTGAGCGACCGCACCCATGACCTCAGCGAGGCCAAGGAGGCGGCGGAGGCGGCCAACAGCGCCAAGTCGTCGTTCCTGGCGACGATGAGCCACGAGATCCGCACGCCGATGAACGGCATGCTGGTGATGGCGGAGCTGCTCGCCGCTGCCGAGCTGCCCGCGCGCCAGCGCCGTTACGCCGAGGTGATCGCGCGCTCAGGGCAGAGCCTGCTCGCGATCATCAACGACATCCTGGACTTCGCCAAGGTCGAGGCCGGCAAGCTCACCCTGGAGCGCATCGCCCTCGATCCGGCCGAGGTGGCGGACACCGTCGCGACCCTGTTCGGCGAGCGCGCCCGGGGGAAGGGGCTCGACCTCGCGGCTTTGGTCGCGCCGGACGTGCCGCGGACGATCCAGGGCGATCCCGTCCGGCTCGGCCAGGTGCTGGGCAACTTCGTCAACAACGCCCTCAAGTTCACCGAAACCGGCCACGTCCTGGTGCGGATCGAGGCGGTGAACCGGGGCGCGACCCTGCGCCTGAGCGTGACCGATACCGGCATCGGCATCCCGGCCGAGACCCTGCCGACCATCTTCTCCGCCTTCTCGCAGGCGGACGGCTCGACGACCCGGCGCTTCGGCGGCACCGGCCTCGGCCTGTCGATCGCCGAGCGCCTCGTCTCCGCGATGGGCGGGCGGATCGGCGTCGAGAGCCTCGTCGGCCGGGGCTCGACCTTCTGGGCCGAGATCCCCCTCGTCGGCGCCGAACCAGCCGAGCCGGTGCTGCGGGCGGGCAGGATCGTCCCGGCAGTCATCGTCGCGGTGACAGGACCCGCGACGCGGCTCGTCCTGACGGAAGGCCTCCGCGAGGCCGGCTTCGCGCCGGGCGAGGGGGGGCAAGGCGCGCATCACCTCGTCGAGGCCGGCGACCTCGCCCGGGCCGGGCGCCGCCCGGCGGGGGCTGGCCGGGTCATCGCCATCGCCCCGATGGGCGATCCGAGCGGGGCCGCGGTGCTGTCCTCAGGCCTCGCCGACGCCCTGCTGCGCTGGCCGCTCGCGCAAGGCGAGTGGCGCCCGGCCCTCGCCGCGCTCGCCACGGGGGGCAGCTTCGCGGGAATCGGTGCCGAGGCCGGCCCGGTCGCCGCCCTGCCGCGCTTCCCCGCCGCGCGGGTGCTGGTGGCCGACGACAACCCGGTCAACCGCGAGGTCGCGGCCGAGGCGCTCGGCCGCCTCGGCGTGACCCGGGTGATGACCGTGGAGGACGGGTTCGGGGCGCTCGAGGCAGCCCGCGAGGGCGGGTTCGACCTGATCCTCATGGACGGCTCGATGCCGGGCCTCGACGGCTTCGACGCCGCCCGGGCGATCCGGCAATGGGAGGCAGCGACGGGCTCGGGCCCCATCCACATCGTGGCGGCGACCGCCCACGTCGTCGGCACGGCGGCCGGGGCTTGGCGCGAGGCCGGGATGGACGGCGTGCTGGCGAAGCCCTTCACCCTGACCGATCTCGCCCGCACCCTGGCGGCGGCCCTCGGCACGAGCGGGGAGACGGGCGAGGCAGTGGAGCCGGACGAGGCCCCGGAGGCGGACGCGCCGGCCCCGACGGCTCTCCTCGATCCCGATACCCTGGCCGGGCTCGCCGAGATGGCCGAGGGCTCCGGCTCGGCCTTCGTCGGGCGGGTGCTCGGATTGTTCGCGGCCCACGGGCCCGACGGTCTCGCGGCCCTGCGGGCGGCGGGCGACGCGAACGCCGCGGGCCGGGCTGCGCACGGGCTCAAGTCGATGAGCCTCAATGTCGGCGCGGCGTCCCTCGCCGCGCATCTAGGGGAGATCGAGCACGCGGCCCGGGTCGAGGGGCGCGTGCCGGACGAGGCGGTGCTGGCGCCGCTCGAAGGCTTGCTCACCGACAGTATCGCGGCGCTCTACGGGCATTTCGGGCTCGATCATCCCGTGATCACCCTGCGCGATGCGGCGTAACACCTGAGAAACATCGTCGCGGGCGGCCGGACCCATTCGCCAAGCCGCGGCGTTACTCGTCGGCCACGGCCACGCTCGCCGGGCGACGGAGGCTCAGGGCATATGGCTCACGAAAGCAGTGGCGCGATCTACACCGCCGCCGGCGCGAACCTGGCGATCGCCGTGGCGAAGTTCGTCGGCGCCTTCTTCACCGGCAGCAGCGCGATGCTGGCCGAGGGCGTCCACTCGGTTGTCGACACCGCCAACCAGATCCTCCTGCTCGTCGGATTGAAGCGGGCGCAAAGACCGGCGGATGCCCGCTTCCCGTTCGGCTACGGCCGCGAGGTCTACTTCTACGCCTTCCTGGTGGCGCTCCTGATCTTCCTCGGCGGCGGCGCCTTCGCGGTCTACGAGGGCATTCACAAGCTCCAGCACCCGGAGCCCGCCGCCGACGCGGTGATCCTCGGGCGGACCATCCCGGGTTTCATCGTCAACCTCGCGATCCTCGGCTTCGCCGTCCTGGCCGAGGGCTATTCCTGCTTCGTCGCCCTCAAGGCGTTCTGGGGCGAGAAGGGTGAGCGGCCGCCGATCACCGCGATCCGCCGCAGCAAGGACCCGGCCCTGTTCACCGTGCTGGTCGAGGACGTGGCGGCGCTCACTGGCCTCGTCGTGGCGCTCGCCGGCGTGATCCTGGCGGAGACCCTGGCGCAGCCCGCCTACGACGGCATCGCCTCGATCGTCATCGGGCTGATCCTGATCGGCATGGCGATCTTCCTGATGATCGAGACCCACGGCCTGCTCGTCGGCGAGGCGGCGGAGCCCGAGCTGGTCGCCGGCCTGCACGAGATTGTCCGGTCCGAGCCGGGGGTGCAGCACGTCAACGAGGTGCTGACGCAGCATCTCGGTCCGGCCGACATCCTGGTCAATGTCAGCCTCGACATGGACGACCGCCTCTCCGCCGGCGAGATCGAGCGGCTGGTCGGTCACCTGGAGACGCGGATGAAGGCGCTGAGCCCCAAGGTGCGACGCGTCTTCATCGAGATACAGGCCCGGCACGACGCCGCCGCCCGCCAGCCGGACAAGGTGGCCTGAACCCCCGCACCGCTCGCGGCACGCCGGATCGCCCGTCCCAATCATCCGGCCGCCGCTGGCGGTCGGACCTGCATCAGAGCTCTCGTCGCGGCTCCCCGCTCAAATACCGCCTCGGAATAGATTTTTATGCAATTATCGGCAACGTGAACTCAAAAATTGCAACCTTGAGTATATTCAGCTTGGTTGTATCGCGCTGAAATCCACAGGAACTACCTGATTTGACCCCTGCGTTGCTGCTACCAGCTTGCGGACGGGCATGAGAGTTGCCACCAAGTCTGAGGGACCGGGTGATCGCGCCGGCGGATTTGGGTCGCGGACGGTTCCCAAGAAGACCGGGTGGCGGCACGGCGCCGGGCCGGCCCCGCTGCAACGCCTCCGTCCACCACACTCTCGAAGCGGAAACCCTAGAATGTCAGACGTGGATACTCACGATCAGGAGCCGGGCGAACTCGTCATGCTCACGGCCGATATCGTGTCGGCCTACGTGTCGAAGAACTCGGTCCCGGTCGGGGATCTCGGCAGCCTGATCGCCGCCGTGCACTCGTCCCTCGAACGCGTCGCCGCACCTCCGGCGCCCGAGCCCGAGAAGCCCACGCCGCCGGTGCCGATCCGCAAGACCGTGACGCCGGACTACATCATCAGCCTGGAGGACGGTAAGCCCTACAAGTCGCTGAAGCGGCACCTCACCACCCGCGGCCTCTCGCCCGAGCAGTACCGCCAGAAATGGGGCCTGCCGCACGACTACCCGATGGTCGCCGCGACCTACGCCGCCCAGCGCTCCGAGCTCGCCAAGAGCTCCGGCCTCGGCCAGCAGCGCAAGAATCGCGGGCGGTAAGAGGCGTCCCGAGCGCGGGTGCCCATCGATCCGGGTCCGAGCCGACACCCACGATGTCATCCCGGGGCCGCGAAAGCGGAACCCGGGATCCATAACCGCTGACGATGCAGGACGAGGCGGACCGTGATCCGCTTCGTTCTCCCACGTCAGCGCTTATGGATTCCGGGTTCTCGCTTGCAGCGAGCCTCGGAATGACGAAGTGGGTGGCAAGTCGCTCCGCCCGCCCGGGCAGGCGTTCAGGCGGCGTCGGGGTCCCGAGGTGCCGCCGGGGCGAACAGGTCCTCGGGCGGGTCGACGACGACCCGGCGGCCCGCGACGTCGATCTCGGGCACGAAGGCCTTGGTGAAGGGCAGGAGGGCCGGGCTGCCGCCCTGGGCCGGCGAGATCTCCAGGAGGTCGCCGCCCCCGTAATTCGGCACCGCCCGCACCGTCCCGACCGGGTTGCCGTCGCGATCGACCACCGCCAGCCCGACGAGGTCGGCGGCGAAGAACTCGTCCTCCTCCTCCGGCGCGCCGAGGCGCTCGCGGGCGATGTAGAGGGCGAGCCGGTTCAGGCTCTCGGCCCCGTTGCGGCCGGACACGCCCGCGACGCGGGCGATCAGCATGTCGGGAGTGCCGGGAGCGGGGCGCAAGGACGCGATCTCGACGATGCGGCCGTCGGCCCCGGTGAGCGGGCCGTAGGACCCGATCGCCGTCGGATCGGCAGTGTAGGATTTCAGCCGCACCTCGCCGTTAAGGCCGTGGGCGCGACCGAACTCGCCGAGCAGCACGAATCCGGGATCGGTGGCGATCCCGGATTCGGCCCTGACGGGCGCAGGGTTGGCGCGCTGCGGCGCCGGCGCGCCTGCGCCCCGGCGCGGATCGGACTCCCCCCGGACAGGCCCCTTGGGGGCCTGGCCGCGCGGGGGTCGGGCGTCGGGGCGGCGCGCCATGGTCTTCGGTCTTACTCGGCCGAGTCGGCGGCGGCGCCGGCCTTCTCGGCCCGGGCGGCGGCGCGCTCCTTGGCCTTGGTGCCCGGCTCGGCCTTCTGCGGATTGCTGCGGGTCGGGCGCTTGGCGAGGCCGGCGGCGTCGAGGAAGCGCAGGACGCGGTCGGTCGGCTGGGCGCCCTTGGCGAGCCAGGCCTGGACCTTCTCGGTCTCCAGGATGACGCGGGCCGGATCGTCCTTCGGCTTCATCGGGTCGTAGGCGCCGACCTTCTCGATGAAGCGGCCGTCGCGAGGGGCGCGGGCGTCGGCGACGACGATGCGGTAGTACGGGCGCTTCTTGGCGCCGCCGCGGGTGAGGCGAATCTTGAGGGACATGGGTCTCTTCCTGTCTTTCTAGGGTTCGAGGGTCGTTCGACGTCGCGGGCGGGGAGGGGCCTTGCCCTGACCGCCTACTTCTTCTTGCCGAAGGGGAGGCCGCCGAGGCCGGGCAGGCCCGGGAGCTTGCCGCCTAAGCCCGGCAGGCCGGGGGCAGCGGGGGGCGCCTTGGCAGGGCCTGCCGGCAGCTTGCCGGCGGGGCCGCCGGGCGCCTTGGGACCGCCGAGGCCGGGGGGCATCGGCGGAAGGGTGGTGCCGGGCGGCAGGGACTTCTGCAGCTCGGCGAGCATCTCGGGGGTGGGCTGGGGCATGCCGCCCATCATCTTGCCCATCGCCCCCATGCCGCCGCCGCCGAGCCCGAACATGCTGCCCAGCGCCTGGCCGATGCCGCGCTTGCCCGAGCCCATGGCCTTCATCATGTCGGCCATGGTGCGGTGCATCTTGAGGAGCTTGTTGATCTCAGAGACGTCGACGCCGGCGCCCTTCGCCACGCGCTTCTTGCGCGAGGCCTTGAGCACGTCGGGGTTGCGGCGCTCCTCGGGGGTCATCGACGAGATGATGGCGCGCTGGCGCTTGAACATCGTCTCGTCGAGGTTGGCGCCTTCGACCTGCTTCTTGATCTGGCCCATGCCGGGCAGCATGCCCATCAGGCCGCCGATGCCGCCCATCTTCTCCATCTGGGCGAGCTGCATCGACAGGTCGTCGAGGTCGAACTTGCCCTTGCGCATCTTCTCGGCGACGCGAAGGGCCTGTTCCTGGTCGATGGTCTCGGCCGCCTTCTCGACGAGCGAGACGATGTCGCCCATGCCGAGAATGCGGTTGGCGACGCGGGCCGGGTGGAACTCCTCCAGTGCATCGACCTTCTCGCCGGTGCCGACGAGCTTGATCGGCTTGCCGGTGACCGCCCGCATCGAGAGCGCCGCGCCGCCGCGGGAATCGCCGTCCATGCGGGTGAGCACGATGCCGGTGACGCCGAGCCGCCCGTCGAAGGCGCGCGCCGTGTTGACCGCGTCCTGGCCGGTGAGCGCGTCGGCGACGAGCAGCACCTCGTGCGGGCCGGTGGCCGCCTTCACGTCGGCGGCCTCCTGCATCAGCGCCTCGTCGAGGGTGACGCGGCCGGCGGTGTCGAGCATCACCACGTCGAAGCCGCCCAGACGCGCGGCCTCCATGGCGCGCTTGGCGATCTGCACCGCCGACTGGCCGGCGACGATCGGCAGCGACTCGACGCCGACTTGGCTAGCCAGAACCGCCAGCTGCTCCATCGCGGCCGGGCGGCGGGTGTCGAGGGAGGCGAGCAGCACCCGGCGCTTGTCTCGCTGGGTCAGGCGGCGGGCGATCTTGGCGGTGGTGGTGGTCTTGCCCGAGCCCTGGAGGCCGACCATCAGGATGCCGACGGGGGCGGGCGCGTTGAGATCGATGACCCCGGCCTCGCCGCCGAGCATCGCCACGAGCTGGTCGTTGACGATCTTCACGACCATCTGGCCGGGCGTCACCGACTTCAGCACCACGGCGCCGACGGCCTGCTCGCGCACCTTCTCGGTGAAGGAGCGCACGACCTCGAGGGCGACGTCCGCCTCCAGCAGGGCGCGGCGCACCTCGCGCAGGGCGGCGGTGACGTCGGCCTCGGTCAGGGCGCCGCGGCGGGTCAGCCCGGACAGGATGCCGGAGAGGCGGTCGGAGAGGCCTTCGAACATGCGCGTCGTCTCCGGGGATCTACTCGTTCACGCCCGCGGACGCGGCGCGACGGGCCTGCAGGGCGCCCTCGAAATGGGTGAGCGCCCGTTCGAACTTGTCGCGGCAATCGGGATTGCAGAAGCCCACGACCGCGCCGTTGTAGAGCGTCAGCGAGTCGGCCGCGATCGGCTTGCCCGACCAGGGGCAGAGCGCGTTCACCGCGTCCTCGATGCGCAACGGCGTGGGGTCGGTCCTGGTCATCCGGTCTCCTGCGAGGCCGCCCGATCGCGGGCGGCGGGTGGAGCGGTCGCGCGCAACGCCAGTCGCGCCCGAGGGCGCATCGCGCTGTCGGGCGTTGACCTCCGGCCTCACGGGGCCGGTCGGCGTCGAGACGAGACCTCGTCCTTGAAGGCCGGGGCCTAGCCCCCTGCGCCGGCGATGTCAATGTCCGAGATCCGGCCTCGCGATCCCGGGGCCGCATTTACCGCTTCTTAACCATGCGGGAGGTTAACTGGCGGTCAAGATTCGCGAGGAGATGCGGCGTGTCCGAACCGGCCTTGAAGACGCAGACCACCGCCGGGGCGCGGCAGCCCTCGGGCCCGCTGCAGGACTGGCTCGCGACCCTGTCGCGGATCGACGCCGCCGACCAGGCCCGCGCCGCGCCGCGCCGGTCGGCCGAGCCACAGCCGACCTGGGAGCCCCGCATCGTCGCCCCGGCCGAACCCGCCCTGATGGCCGAGCCGGAGGCGCCCCCGGCCCCCCCGGCGGCGGAGCAGGACGACCTCGCGGCGCTGATGGCCGAGAACATGATGCTCAAGGCCCGGCTGCGGCAGGAGCACGGGCGCTACGACGAGCTGCAGGCGCTGCTCGCCGACGAGCTGCGCTCCCTGCGCGCCCATGTCCAGCACGAGGTCGACAAGGCCGAGGAGCTGCGCGCCGAGCGCGACCTATGGATGGCCCGGGCCGAGGCCCTGGCTCAGCCGCTGTTCCAGCCGCGGCGCTGAAACGAAGCCCGCCCGCCCGTCCGACATCCCGCGTCACGTCGACCCCCCCGGCATCCCTGCCGGGGCGTTTTGCCGTCGGGGGGGGCCGCGCGCCCGCCCCCCCCCCCGGCGCCGCGGGGGCCCGGGGGGGGGGGGTGGGCCCCCCGCGGGGGGGCGGGGGTGGGGGGGGGAGGCGCCCCGGGGGCCGGCCGC
>NZ_JBEXZS010000173.1:0-66658 GCF_040593685.1 Methylobacterium sp. EM32
GATCCGACCAAGGCCTCGCTCCACACCAAAATGCAGATGGCTGGCTGGAACGACGATTTCCTGGAACGCCTCGTTCGCCATATGCGATAGCCCTGCCCGTTTGGGAGAGGGGTAGGGGTGAGGGTGGCTCGGGTTCAGAATAGAACTCAACCGTTGAGCTGCCAGCACTACGGCCTGAGCTTTATTGCGGAAGCCGAGCCACCCTCACCCCCGGCCCCTCTCCCACACGGGAGAGGGGAGGCGCGCCATTTCTTTTCCTCGGACAGCCCTGCCGCAGAGGGGGGAGGGGTCTGGCGCCGAGCGCCGCGCCCTCTCCGATAAAATCACTCCTCCGCGGCGTATCGCCCGTGGCAGTGCTTGTACTTCTTGCCCGAGCCGCAGGGGCAGGGCTCGTTGCGGCCGACGCGGCCCCAGGTCCCAGCATCGTCGGGATTGCGCTCCAGCACCGGCGCGTCGGCGGCGAGCGCCTGACCGGCGAACTCGTAGGCACCGCCGCCACCGCCAGCCGCGCCCTCGGCATAGGCGAACTCGTTCTCGCCGGTCACCGGATCGAGGTGCTGGGCGAACATCGGCGGCAAGCCCTGCGGCTCCGGCTCCTGGTACATGATCTCGACCCGCATCAGCTGGCCGGTCACCTGCTCGCGCAGGGAGCCGACGAGGCTGTTGAACAGGTCGAACGCCTCGGACTTGTACTCGTTGAGCGGATCGCGCTGGGCGATGCCGCGCCAGCCGATCACCTGGCGCAGGTGATCGAGGGTGACGAGGTGCTCGCGCCAGAGATGGTCGAGGCTCTGGAGCAGCACCTGCTTCTCCACGTAAGCCATCACCTCGGGCGTGTTGCGGGCGGTGCGCTCGGCGTAGGCCTCGTCGGCGGCCTTGCGCAGGCGCTCGCGGATCTCCTCGTCGGCGATGCCCTCTTCCTTGGCCCAGTCCTCGACCGGCACGTCGAGGTTGAGGTCGCGGGTCACGCTCTCGCGAAGCCCGGCGATGTCCCACTGCTCCGGATAGGCGTCCTCCGGCACGTGGCGCGCCACCACGTCCTCGATCACGCCCTGGCGCATCTCGTCGACGGTGTCGCGCACGCTCTCCTGCGCCATGAACTCGCGGCGCTGCTCGAACACGACCTTGCGCTGGTCGTTCATGACGTTGTCGTACTTGAGCACGTTCTTGCGCATGTCGAAGTTGCGCGCTTCGACCTTCTGCTGCGCCTTGGCGATCGCCTTGTTGATCCACGGATGGATGATCGCCTCGCCCTCCTCGAGCCCGAGGCGCTGGAGCATGCCGTCCATGCGGTCGGAGCCGAAGATCCGCATCAGGTCGTCCTGAAGCGAGAGGTAGAACTTCGAGCGGCCGGGATCGCCCTGGCGGCCGGAGCGGCCGCGCAGCTGGTTGTCGATGCGCCGGCTCTCGTTGCGCTCGGTGCCGACGATGTAGAGGCCGCCCGGCAGGGCCGTCTTGCGGCCGGCGGCCGGGTCGGCGGGCTCGCCGGAGGCCAGCACGCGCGCCCGGTTCTGCTCGATCTCGGCCTTGAGGCCTGCGATGCGGGCGTCGCGCTCCGGCCCCTCGGGGACGTTGGCGAGCTCCTGCTCGATGCGCATGTCGAGGTTGCCGCCGAGCTTGATGTCGGTGCCGCGGCCGGCCATGTTGGTGGCGATGGTGATCGCGCCCGGCACGCCGGCCTCGGCGACGATGTAGGCTTCCTGCTCGTGGAAGCGGGCGTTCAGCACCGCGAAGCGCTTGGTCACCCGGCCCTCGCGGGCCGCCGCGTAGACGTCCTCCAGGGCCGACGGGTCGCTGTAGTCGAGCGGCGTGTAGCCGTGCTTGACCAGCAGGCTCGCGAGGTGCTCCGAGCGCTCGATCGAGCCGGTGCCGACCAGCACCGGCTGCAGGCGCGCATGCGCCTTGTCGACCTCCTTGATGATCGCGGCGTATTTCTCGTCGACGGTGCGGTAGACCTCGTCGTCCTCGTCGACGCGCTCGACCTCCTTGTTGGTCGGGATCTCGACCACTTCGAGGTTGTAGATCTCCTGGAACTCGTCGGCCTCGGTCGAGGCGGTGCCGGTCATGCCGGCGAGCTTCTTGTAGAGGCGGAAGTAGTTCTGGAAAGTAATCGAGGCGAGCGTCTGGTTCTCGGGCTGGATCGTCACCCGCTCCTTGGCCTCGAGCGCCTGGTGCAGCCCCTCCGAGTAGCGCCGGCCGGGCATCATGCGGCCGGTGAACTCGTCGATGATCACCACCTCGTCGTTGCGGACGATGTAGTCCTTGTCGCGGGTGAACAGGGTGTGGGCGCGAAGCGCCTGGTTGACATGGTGGACCAGCGTCACGTTGTGGGCGTCGTAGAGATCGCCCTCCTTGAGGATGCCGGCCTCGCGCAGCAGCTCCTCGATGTGCTCGTTGCCGTTCTCGGTCAGCGAGACCGTGCGCTGCTTCTCGTCGAGGTCGTAATCCTCGCGCACGAGGCGCGGCATGATCGCGTCGATCGTGGTGTAGAGGTCGGAGCGGTCGTCGATCGGCCCCGAGATGATCAGCGGCGTGCGCGCCTCGTCGATCAGGATCGAGTCGACCTCGTCGACGATCGCGTAGTTGTGGCCGCGCTGGACCATCTGGCCCAGCTCATACTTCATGTTGTCGCGAAGATAATCGAAGCCGTACTCGTTGTTGGTGCCGTAGGTAATGTCGCAGGCATAGGCCGCCTTGCGCTCGACGTCGTCGAGGCCGTGCACGATGATGCCGGTCGTCAGCCCCAGGAAGCGGTAGACCCGGCCCATCCATTCCGCGTCGCGGCGGGCGAGGTAGTCGTTGACGGTGACGACGTGGACGCCCTTGCCCGAGAGCGCGTTGAGGTAGGTGGCGAGGGTCGCCACCAGGGTCTTGCCCTCGCCGGTCTTCATCTCGGCGATGCCGCTCTCGTGCAGCACCATGCCGCCGATCATCTGCACGTCGAAGTGGCGCTGGCCGAGCACGCGCTTGGCCGCCTCGCGCACGGTGGCGAAGGCCGGGACCAGGATGTCGTCGAGGGTCTTGCCGGCGGCGAGCTCGGCCTTCAGGGCGTCGGTGCGGGCGCGCAGGGCCTCGTCGGACAGGGCCGCCAACTCGGGCTCGAGGGCGTTGATGGCCTGGACGCGGGGTCGGTATCCCTTCACCCGGCGGTCGTTGGACGACCCGAAGATCTTCTTGGCAAGGGAACCCAGCATCGTGAACCTGCGATCGATCGTAACGGTAGTGGCGCGCGCCGCGGGCGCCTTATAGGCCCATATAGGGAGCCGTGCACCCAAAAGGCAGCGGGCGCGGGAGCACAACCGTGGCCGTGCTGCGAAAGACGGGGGGCGGAGGATGGATCCGCCGCTTGATTCCCGTCCCGGCACCGCTCTAGCTGCCGTTCCGACGACAGGAGAACGGCCGCACGGGCAACGAGGCGGCCGGGGAGGACGACATGACACGTTTGAGCCGGGCGCTCGCCCGCACCACCGCGCTCGTCGCGGGTCTCGCTCTCGCAGGCGCCGCGCAGGCGCAGACCGCGCAGAAGGGCGCCTCCGACGGCGTGGTGAAGATCGGCATCCTCAACGACCAGTCCGGCGTCTACGCCGATTTCGGCGGCCGCGGCTCGGTCGAGGCGGCGAAGATGGCAGTCGAGGATTTCGGGGGCAAGGTCCTCGACGTGCCGGTGCAGATCGTGGACGCCGACCACCAGAACAAGCCGGACATCGCCTCGAACATCGCCCGGCAATGGTACGACACAGACCGTGTCGACGCGATCATGGAGCTGACCACCTCCTCGGTGGCGCTCGCGGTGCAGGGCCTGTCGAAGGAGAAGCGCAAGATCACCATCGTCGATGGGGCCGCGACGTCCGACCTCACCGGCAAGCAGTGCACCCCGTACGGCTTCCACTGGGCCTACGACACCCACGCGCTCGCGGTCGGCACCGGCGGTTCGCTGGTCGAGACCGGCGGAGACACCTGGTTCTTCCTCACCGCCGACTACGCCTTCGGCTCGGCGCTCCAGGCCGACGTGACGCAATACGTGACCCAGAAGGGCGGCAAGGTGGTGGGCGCGGTGCGCCATCCGCTCAGCGCCCAGGACTTCTCCTCGTTCCTGCTCCAGGCGCAAGGCTCGGGCGCCAAGATCGTCGGGCTCGCCAATGCCGGCCTCGACACCTCGAACGCGATCAAGCAGGCGGCGGAGTTCGGCATCGTCCAGGGCGGCCAGCGCCTCGCGGCCCTGCTGTTCACGCTGTCGGAGGTGCACGGCCTCGGCCTCAAGGCGGCGCAGGGCATCGTGCTGACGGAAGGCTATTACTGGGACCTCGACGACCAGGCCCGCGCCTTCGCCAAGCGCTTCATGGCCAAGACCGGCAAGATGCCGAACATGATCCAGGCCGGCACCTATTCCTCGGTGCTGCACTACCTCAAGGCCGTGAAGGCCGCCGGCACCGACGACACCGACGCGGTGGCGGCCAAGATGCGCGAACTCAAGGTCGACGACTTCTTCGGCCGCGGCGGCACGGTGCAGGCCAACGGCCGCATGGTCCACGACATGTACCTGTTCCAGGTCAAGTCGCCGGCGGAGTCGAAGGCGCCATGGGACTACTATAAGCTGCTGGCGACGATCCCGGGCGACAAGGCGTTCCTGTCGGCCAAGGCGAGCGGGTGCCCGCTGACGCAGTAGTCGCATCCGGTACCGACCTCCGGACGGGCGTCGCCCTCCGGAGGCCGCAAGGCGTCAGCCGCGCCGCCCCGCCCGACGGACCGGCCCCGCGGTCCGTCCACTTCATTTCGGCGTCACCGGAATCCTGCGGTGCTCAGCACTTGTCGCCGATGTTGCAGGACTGGCCGCTCTGCGTCAGGATACCCCCGAGATCTGTGCAGGCTGCCCGGCTCTCGGTCGTACATGCCTGCTTCGCCGCCGTGCAATTGTCGTGCGTGTTGGCCGCACAGATGCGACTCGAATAGGTCGCAAGGACGTTGTTGCCCTTCTTGCACACGCATGATCCGGTGATGTAGACCGATCGCGCTGATGCAAGGCTCGATGTCGCTACTAGCATAGTGGTTGCCGCGAGCGTAATCATTAAGGATTTTCTCGACATCTTATCCTCCGGTTTCAGGCCGTGGCCGATTCGTCGGCGCGCTCGGCGCGGATAAGATCTTCTTGATTGCGGGCACGACATCAATGGCTGGATTTGGAAAAGATTATTCCTGATCGACATCGCACTGTGCTGCGATCACGCTTCGGCGTTCCGATTCCACAGGGCGGCAGGGTTGACCTTGCCTCGCACTGCGAGATCCTGCGGTCAGCCGCACGGCTCTCCCTCGCCCGGCGCGAGGCATGTCTGAACGAGGCCGTGCACGGAGTCGGCGTGGCTGCGGCTGTCGGCGCAAGCGCCGTCATCGGATGAAAGTGGGATCGATCGTTGGGGGAAGGGAATCCGGCCGAAGCGCGGACAGCCGTCACGATCGACCGTCGCGTGGGCTGGTCCGAAGGGCGTCGTCGTCTCGCTGCTTGCTTCGCGCCGGGAGAGGAGCCCTCCGCCGAGCTTCACGAGGGCCGGCGGCACGAGATCCGGAAAAAGGGGCCGCCGGACCCTCATCACGAGACGGGGCGCCGCTCCGGCGCCCCGTGCCGGATCACACGAAGAACTGGCCGCCGTTGATGGACAGCGTCGAGCCGGTGATGAAGCCCGCCTGCTCGCCGGCCAGGAACTCGACCGCGCGGGCGATCTCTTCCGCCTCGCCGAGGCGGCCGACCGGGATGTGCGGCAGGATCTTGGCCTTCAGCACCTCCTCGGGGATCGCCTTCACCATCTCGGTGCCGATGTAGCCCGGGGCGATCACGTTGACGGTGATGCCCTTGTTGGCGTTCTCCTGCGCCAGCGCCTTGGCGAAGCCGATCACGCCGGCCTTGGCGGCGGAGTAGTTGGTCTGGCCCATCTGGCCCTTCTGGCCGTTGATGGACGAGATCAGGATGATGCGGCCGTATCCGCGCGAGCGCATGCCGTCGATCAGCGGACGGGTGCAGGTGAACATCGAGTCGAGGTTGGTGCGGATGACCGCCTGCCACTGCTCGAAGGTCATCTTGTGGAACATGCCGTCGCGGGTGATGCCGGCATTGTTGACCAGGATGTCGATCGGGCCAAGCTCGGCCTCCGCCGCCTTGATGCCGGCCTCGCAGGCCGCGGCATCGCCGACGTCGAACTTGAAGACCGGGATCCCGGTCTCGCTCTTGAAGGCCTGCGCGGCCTCGTCGTTGCCGCCGTAATTGGCCGCGACCTTGTAGCCGGCGTCCTTCAGACCCTTCGAGATCGCAGCGCCGATGCCGCGCGTGCCCCCGGTGACCAGTGCGACGCGTTCTGCCATGTGCCCTCTCCTTGTGAGCGTTCGAGCGATCCGTCCCTCGGCGCGCCCCCGTGGTACTTTACGGAAGGCCGCCGTTCCACAACGAAGGCGGGTGCTGTCCCGCTTCTTTAAGTGCTAACTGTAGTGGAGCGGCCGGGCTCCCGGCCGCTCCTGGTCTCAGCGTAATATATCAGAGCGCTCTTACCGCTCGAGACACATGGCGACGCCCATGCCGCCGCCGATGCAGAGGGTGGCAAGGCCCTTCTTGGCGTCGCGGCGCTGCATCTCGTGCAGCAGGGTGACGAGGACGCGGGCGCCCGACGCGCCGATCGGGTGGCCGATGGCGATGGCGCCGCCGTTCACGTTGACCTTCGCGTCGTCGAAGCCGAGGTCCTTGTTGACCGCGAGCGCCTGGGCGGCGAAGGCCTCGTTGGCCTCGATCAGGTCGAGGTCGGAGGCCTTCCAGCCGGCCTTCTCGAGGGCCTTGCGCGAGGCCGGGATCGGGCCGGTGCCCATGATCTTCGGGTCGACGCCGGCGGTGGCCCAGGAGGCGATGCGGGCGAGCGGCTTGAGGCCGCGCTTCTCGGCCTCGGCCGCCGACATCAGCACCAGAGCGGCGGCGCCGTCATTGATGCCCGAGGCGTTGCCGGCGGTGACCGTGCCGTCCTTAGAGAAGGCGGGCTTCAGCTTGGCCATGCCCTCGGGGGTCGCGCCCTCGCGGATGTACTCGTCGGTATCGACCACCACGTCGCCCTTGCGGCCGGGCACGGTGACGGGGACGATCTCGTCCTTGAAGCGGCCTTCCTTCTTGGCGGCCTCGGCCTTGTTCTGCGAGCGTGCGGCGAAGGCGTCCTGCTCCTCGCGGGTCAGCTGCCACTGCTGGGCGATGTTCTCGGCGGTGTTGCCCATGTGGTAGCCGTTGAAGGCGTCCATCAGGCCGTCCTTCAGCATCGTGTCGACGAGCTTCAGGTCGCCCATCTTCTGGCCGCCGCGCAGGTACTGGGCGTGGGGCGCCATCGACATCGATTCCTGGCCGCCGGCCACGATGATGTCGGCGTCGCCGTTGGCGATCTGCTGCATGCCGACCGCGACGGTGCGGAGCCCCGAGCCGCAGAGCTGGTTGAGGCCCCAGGCGGTCTTCTCCTGCGGGATGCCGGCGGCCATGGCGGCCTGGCGGGCGGGGTTCTGGCCCTCGCCGGCGGCGAGCACCTGGCCGAAGATTACCTCGTCGACCTCCTCGGGGGAGACCTTGGCCCGCTCAAGAGCCGCCTTGATGGCGACCGCGCCGAGCTTGTGGGCCGGCACGGTGGCGAAGGCCCCGTTGAACGAGCCGACCGGGGTGCGGGCGGCGCCCACGATGACGATGTCTGACTTCTCGGCCATGCGCCTCTCCTTGACCCTCTCCCAGCGTCACGGGATGCCGTCGGCCCGCTTCCGGCGGCTCTCGTCCCGCGTGCTTTGGGGTGGATGAAAGCGTTGCCCTGCGCGAAGTCAAGGCGGGTACCACCGGTTCTCGCACTGGCAGCGCGGCCAGTTTGCGTGGACGGCGCGCAGATTGCTATTTTCGCCAGCACACGAAGGCCTTAAGGTCCGATCATGAGAACCGGTGAAAATTCGGCTCGCCCGGCGCCGTCCAGTTCCGGTCGGGTTCGCCAAGGGGTCGGCCAACAGGCTCGGCAAGAGGGAGGCCACGCACCGATGGCGGAGAGCGGCAAGTCGACACCCACCGTCATCAAGAAGTACGCCAACCGGCGTCTCTACCACACGGGCACCTCGACCTACGTGACCCTGGAGGACCTCGCCGCGATGGTGCAGGCCGGCGAGGATTTCGTGGTCTACGACGCCAAGTCGGGCGAGGACATCACCCGCTCGGTGCTGACCCAGATCATCTTCGAGCAGGAGAACAAGGCCGGCGCCGAGAACCTGCTGCCGGTGGCCTTCCTGCGCCAGCTGATCCGCTTCTACGGCGACAGCATGCGGGCGATGGTGCCGAGCTTCCTCGAATATTCGATGGACAACCTCGCCCGGGAGCAGGACGGCCTGCGCGAGAAGATGTCACAGACCTTCGGCCCCACCGCCTTCCAGCACGCCATGGAGGAGCAGGTGCGCGCCAACATGAGCTTCTTCAGCGAGGCCATGCGGATGTTCACGCCTTTCGGTGCGGGCGGGCAGCCCGGCGCCGGGGACAAGCCGGCCGAGACGCCGGTCCCCGCGCCGGCCGCCCCCAAGGGCGAGCTCGACGACCTCAAGCGCCAGATGGCCGAGATGCAGAGTCGGCTCGAGGCCCTGGCGAAGAAGTAGCGGGACGAAGCACGCGGGGGAGGGAACTCGGCAGGCGGCTTGCGGCGTTGGCTTGTCGTCACCTCGCAGGGCCGCCGCCATGTCCCAGTCCGATACGCCCGTCCCGGACCCGGACGCCCCCGGCCGGTCCCTCGTCCCGATCGGGGTTTCCGAGACACCCCGGGCCGTGCCGGCCCGGCCGCTCGCGACCTTCCTGGTCCAGCTGATCGACGGCCCGAGCGGAACCCTGCGGCCGTCGCGGGTCGACCGCTCGCGGGTGGCCTCGGCGCGGTACGCGGCCGTCGGGAGCCTCGACTGACGCGAGCCGGGTGAGGGGGCCGCTCCGGTCAGCCCGACGCTGCAACCGACTCCCGCTCCCCCACCCGCGGCACCAGCGCCATCAGCGAGCGCAGGGCCGGGCTCGCCTCTCCCGACCAGACCAGGTGCGTGCGGTTGAGCCGCAACGAGGCCGGAAGCGCGTGGCGGGCCACCGCGTGGCTCAGGACCGCGTGGTCTAGCACCTCCGCCGGTACGATCGCCGCCCCGGTTCCGGCGGCCACGCAGGCGACGATGGCGTGGTAGGAACTCATCTCCAGGATCCGCTCCGGCGAGCGGCCCTCGGCGGCGAGCCACTCGAACAGGCGCTGGCGATAGGAGCAGCCGTGCGGGAAGGCCACCACGGTCCGGGTCGCCTCACCCTCGTCCGCGCGCTTTGTAGTATTCTTGGCAGTATTCTTGGCCGTGATCAGCACCAGCTCCTCGTCGAAGGCCGGCATCGCGGACAGGGTGCCGCGCTCGAACGGCTCGGAGACGAAGGCCGCCTCGACCTCGTGGCGCTCCAGCTGGCGCAGCATCGCCCGGGTCGTGCCGGTCTGCAGCTCGATCGTCACGTCGGGATGGCGGGCATGGTACGCCGAGAGGATCGGCGGCAGCCGGGCGCCGGCGGCGCTCTCGAGCGAGCCGAGCCGCAGGACCCCGCGCACGCCGCCGCCGCGCAATTCCCGCTCGGCCAGATCCGCCAGCTGCAGGAGCTTCTCGGCGTGGCCGAGCAGGGTGCGCCCGGCCTCGGTGAGGGTCAGCGTGCGGCCCTCGCGCCGGAACAGGGCGACGCCCAGCCGCTCCTCGAACTGCTTGATCCGGGTGGTGACGTTGGACGGCACCCGGTTCAGCAGGCTCGCCGCCCGCGTCACCCCGCCCTGCCGCACCACGGCGCGGAAGATGTGCAGGTCGTCGAGATCCATCATTCTCATCGAGAGAATGATGCGTCACGAAAATTCATTTTTCAAGACGATGCGGCAGGTGTCTGATCGCCCGCATGAGCACCACCGACCTTCCCCTTGCCCGCCTCCCGAAGGCCGGCCCACTCGCGCCCTCGGCCAACGGCCCGATCGTCGCCGGCGGCATCCTCGCCCTCGCGGTGGCCATGGGCATCGGCCGCTTCGCCTTCACGCCGCTCCTGCCGCTGATGCTGCGCGACGGCGCCTTGAGCGGCACGGCCGGTGCCGAATGGGCGGCGGCCAACTATGCCGGGTACCTCGTCGGAGCGCTGACGGCGGCGTGGTTCTCGGGCGATCCGGGGCGGGGGCTGCGCCTGAGCCTCACCGGCGTGGCGCTGACGACGCTCGCCATGGCGGGGGCCGGCAGTCCCGCGCCGGCTGTCCTCGGCGCTGCCCTGCGAGCGGCGGCCGGAGTGTTCAGCGCCTGGGCGCTGGTCTGCGCCAGCGGCTGGTGCCTTGCCGAGCTCGCCCGTCGGCAGGCGCCGCGTCTCGGGGCCTGGATCTATACCGGCGTCGGCCTCGGCATCGCCCTCGCCGGCCTCCTCGCCTGGCTCGGCGGGCGCCAGCCGGCGACCCATCTGTGGCTCGAACTCGGGGTGGCGGCGGCGGCCGGCGCGCTGGCCGTCGGGGTCCTGTCGCGGGGGCAAGGTGCTGCGCCGTCGGGACCGGTGGAGCGCGAGGCGGTGGCCTCCGTCCGGGGCGTCGGGCAGGGCGGCCTCATCCTGTGCTACGGCACCTTCGGCTTCGGCTACATCGTGCCGGCTACGTTCCTGCCGGCGATGGCGCGGGAGCTGACCCCCGACCCGCTGGTCTTCGGCCTCGCCTGGCCGCTCTTCGGCCTCGCTGCTCTGGTCTCGGTCGCGGTCGCGGCCCGCACCCTCGCGGGGGTGCCGCGCCGGCGGCTCTGGGCGACGGCGCAAGGGATCATGGCCCTCGGCACCGTGCTGCCGCTCACGGTCCACGCCCTCTGGGCGGTCGCGGCCTCGGCGCTGCTGGTCGGCGGCACCTTCATGATCGCCACCATGGCGGGGCTGCAACTCGCCCGCGAGGCGCGCCCCGACGCGCCGACGCCGCTGCTCGCCCGGATGACCGCCGCCTTCGCGGCCGGGCAGATCCTCGGACCGCTCCTGGTCCGCGCCCTCGGGCCCGGGCGATGGGGGCTCAATGCCCTCGACCTCACCGGCGCGCTCGCGACGCTGCTCCTGGTGCTCACCGCCCTCTGGCTGTGGCGGGACGGCCGCGCCCCGGCCTGACGGAGCCCACAAACGAGAACGGCGCCCGCGAGGGGCGCCGTCATCCCGTGCCGGTCATCGGCGGCGCATTCAGCGCCGCCACGCCGGATCACGCGTCGGACTTGACCTTCAGCACCTGGCGACCGCGATACATGCCGGTCTTGAGGTCGATGTGGTGCGGGCGGCGCAGCTCGCCGGAATCCTTGTCCTCGACGTAGGTCGGGGCCTTGAGGGCGTCGGCGGAACGGCGCATGCCGCGCCGCGACGGAGAGGTCTTTCGCTTCGGAACGGCCATTGAAACTACTTCCCGTGCAACAAAACAGGCGCGAGGCCGCCCCGGGCGGAGCCGCCGCGCGCGTCGCGAACCTGTTCGGAGGGGGTCTATAGAGGAGGCGCGCGGCCCTGGCTAGAGGACAAGCACCAGAAAAACCGCCGCTCACGGCACAGATCCATTAAGCCGCCGTTCAACGGCGAAAACGCCATGATGCTCTTGCCGCTCGGGACACCAAAGCCCGGCCCCGCGCGCGACACGATCGGAGCGTCCCGATGATTCGCCTCCCCCGCCTGACCCGCGCCCTCGCCGTTGCCGCCCTGCTCGGCGCCGGCCCCGCTCTGGCCCAGACGCCTGCACCCTCGACCACTCCCACGACCCGCCCGGCCCCGGCTCCCACGGCGCCGGCGGCCCCGAAGGCCCCCGAGGCCCCGAAGGTGGCGCCCGCCGGCAAGACGGCCCTCATCGACCTCAACAGCGCCTCGAAGGAGGAGCTGGAGACCCTGTCGGGCATCGGCGCCGCGCGCTCCGAGGCGATCATCAAGGGGCGGCCGTATCGCGGCAAGGACGAGCTCCTGTCGAAGAAGATCGTCCCGTCGAACGTCTACGAGGGCATCAAGGACAAGGTCATCGCCCGCCAGAAGTCCTGACCCGTCTGATCCTTGCCGGCCCGGGGGAGGGGTGATAGGCGCCGGGGAGCCTTTTTCGACGCTTCCCGGACGCTTCATCCATGCCCCACCGCCTGCACCGCGGCGACCTGCCCGACGATTACGTGCCGGGCCCGGCCATCGCGGTCGACACCGAGACCCTCGGCCTCCAGCCCCATCGCGACCGGCTCTGCGTCGTGCAGATCTCCCGCGGCGACGGCGAGGCCGACCTGGTGCAGATCCCGAAGGGAGGCCCCGAGCCGGTGGTGCTCAAGCGGGTGATGGCCGATCCGGCGGTGACCAAGATCTTCCACTACGCCCGCTTCGACCTCGCGGTGCTCTTCCACCGCCTCGGCGTGATGCCGGGACCGGTCTACTGCACCAAGATCGCCTCGCGGCTCGCCCGCACCTACACCGACCGGCACGGCCTGAAGGACCTGGTGCGCGAGCTGATCGGCGTCGACCTGTCGAAGCAGCAGCAATCCTCGGATTGGGGCGCCGATACCCTGACCCAGGCGCAGATCGACTACGCCGCCTCCGACGTGCTCCACCTCCACGCCCTGCGCGAGCGCCTCGACATGATGCTCGCCCGCGAGGAGCGCACCGCCATCGCCCAGGCCTGCTTCGACTTCCTGCCGACCCGCGCCCGCCTCGACCTGCTCGAATGGGACGAGACCGACATCTTCGCGCATAGCTGAGGCGTCGGATCCGTGAGAACGGCGGGACGAAGCGTCGCCGTTCTGTTAACCTGCCGGCCATAACTTCGACACCGGTCCGGAGCATGAGGGGGCGCTGACGTCCCGCCGCACCCCGGCACGATGCAGGTGGCCACGACCTTGCTGCAAGCTTCCCCGCTCGATGCGCTTCCCTCCGCGGGCCTCGATCCCCGGCGCCTGCGCGCCCATGCCAGGGCGCGCCGCCACAGCGCCCAGGTGCGCTGGCTGCGGCGCGCGATCCCCCTCGGGGCTGTTGCTGCGGGGCTCGCCATCGTGGTCGGCACCTGGCTCAACCCCTTCGCCGATCTCGGCGTCTCGGTCAGCCTCGGGTCGATCGGCGTCTCGGGCTCGAAGGTGACGATGGAGAGCCCGCGCCTCTCAGGGTATCGCTCGAAGGACAACCGCCCCTACGTGGTCACCGCCAAGGCCGCGCTCCAGGACGTGCGCAAGCCCTTCGTGATCGAGTTGCAGAACATGCTCGGCCGCCTCACCACCGACGAATCGGGGGGGCTCGCCCATATCGAGGCGACGGCCGGGATCTTCGACACCCAGAAGGAGGCGCTGGAGCTGAGCCAGCACATCCGCCTCTGGACCGACAAGGGCCAGGAGGCCCGGCTGACCTCGGCCCATGTCGACTTCAAGGCCGGCGCGATGTCGTCGCGCGAGGCCGTGACCGTCACGATGCCGACCGGCTCGATCAAGGCCGACGGACTGGAAGTGACCGAGAGCGGCAAGACCATCTCGTTCGTCGGCAACGTCAAGGCGGTCTTCGCCAGCCACGCCCCTTCAGAATCCTCGGACGAGACTCCGCCGCTGCGGACCACCGAGGCCCAGATCAAGGACGATTGAGCCCGTGCGTCCCCGTCTCCCGGCCCGCATCCCGGCCCTCGTGGCGCTCGGCTGCCTCACCCTCGGCGCCCTCGCCCTCCCCTCCGTCCCGCGGGCCGAGACCCCGGCCGCGCCTGCCGCCAAGAAGAAGGAAGCCGGCTCCGGCTTCGGCGCCTTCGGCAGCGGCGGCGGCAAGGAGCCGATCAAGATCGACGCCGACCGGCTCGACGTGTTCGACCGCGAGAACAAGGCGGTCTTTGCCGGCAACGTCGTGGCGGTGCAGGGCGAGAGCACCATCCGCTGCTCCAGCATGACCGTGCATTACCAGCGCAAGGAGAAGGACCCGAAGGGCAAGGGGGGCGAGGCCAAGGCAGCTGAGGTCAAGCCCGACGCGAAGGCCTCCATTGCCCAGCCGGAGGCCAAGCCCGTCGAGAAGGCGGCGAAGGTCGAGGTGAAGCCCGAGCCCAAGGCGGAGGTCAAGGCCGAGAAGACGTCCGACCCGACCGACGGCAGCGCGATCCGCCAGGTGGTCTGCGCCGGCCCGGTCACGGTGGTGTCGAAGGATCAGGTGGCGAGCGGCGACAACGCGGTGTTCGACCGGGTGGCGAACCGCGTGGTGCTGACCGGCAACGTCGTCCTGAGCCAGTGCCAGAACGTCACCCGCGGCTCGCGCCTCGTCTACGACATGAATACCGGCCGGGCGAACATGGACCCGGTCGCGGGCGGTCGCGTGTCGGCGATGTTCGTGCCCGGCGGCAAGGATGACGGTGCCAAGGGCAAGCAGGCGGGGTGTGCGCAGCCGGCAGGGCAGGCGGGGAAAGCAGCGCCGAAGCCGAGGGGGTAGGCGGGGAGGCGATTGATCCCTGACAGATGCTCAGAGGTCTAAACGTGATTGGCTTGACGGCGCGAATGGCTGCTGAAGGGAGGAAGTTGATCTAACTGAAAGAGTTACGCAGGGCGGTCGCGAGCCCCGAGGGATTATCCCAGGCCATCGAATGTCCCGCTTCGGCAACGACCTCGACAGAGCAGCCATAGTATTGAAGGCTTTCGAAATCTGCATTTGGTAACGAACGGGCACCAAAAATCACCGTCTTTGGTATCATCATCTCGTAGAGCGTTTTGCGCCAACTGGGCGTAGACCCTGCTACCAACGAGCTTACTCCACGGTGGATCGCGTATGCGGCACTCCGAGACAGCGAACTGGCCCAGATTACATTGCCATTTGCTCGAGCGTTGTTGGCTGTTTCTTGGTGGCCGCGCATCACATAGTCATGTTCCGTCATTGACGCGATTTGCTTGCTGAACACGCCGCCCCCTGCATCAAGGTTCGGCTCCCCAAGCGCGATGCGGCGCACTTTTCCGCCAAGCTGGGCCGCCGTGGCGATTGCGATTGCTCCACCCATACTATGACCAAAGAGGGAAATTGGCTCTGAGCAGACTTCGGAGATGAAGCTCGCAAGGACTTTGGTGTGCTCTTCGATTGTGTAAGCAAATTCGATCGGGCGTTCGCTGAAGCCAGATCCAAGAAGATCGACCAGTATGATGCGCTTTCCGACAAGGCAAGGATCTGATGCGACGGCTGGATAGTCGCATGAGGATGCGCAGCCTAGCCCATGTATTAGAATGATCGGCGTTCCATCGCCTTGCATATCATGATACATCAGGTTGGCTGCCAGCCACGGAACCTTGAATGCCTTCACGGTGAATTCCTGTCAGAGATGTTGGCGAGAAAAATCAATTGTGTCCCTCAGGCATGGCCGCGCTGGGTCGAGAGGGAACCGATAAACGGTCAAGCTGATCGGTTTTAGGCTCGAACTCGGTTGCCGAGTAATTCTCTCCCGCACGGGGGAAAGGCACCGCGCGTCACTTTAAAATCATCTTGCAGAATGCGGCGGCCCGACGATCACCTCGCCGGGCCGCCTCATCCCGAGTTACGCCGACACCAACGGTGTCCCCGCCTCTGCCGTGCTGTCCGCCTCGACGGTCAGCACCTCCTGCCCCTGCGCCTCAACCACCGCCGCCGCCGTGATGTTGACGATGCCGCGCGCCGTCACCGACGGGGTCAGGATATGCGCAGGCCGGGCCGGCCCGAGCAGCAGCGGGCCGACCGGCAGCGCGTCGGCGAGCATCTTCGAGAACTGGAACGCGATGTTGGCCGCGTCCAGGTTCGGCATGATCAGCACGTTGGCCTCGCCCTTGAGGCGCGAGCCCGGCAGCACCTTGTCGCGGATCGCCTGCGACAGGGCGGTGTCGGCCGCCATCTCGCCGTCGACCTCGAGGTCGGGGGCGCGCTCGCGCAGCAGGTTCAGCGCCTGGCGCATCTTGCGAGAAGAGGCGGTGTCGAACGAGCCGAAATCGGCGTGGCTGACCAGCGCGATCTTCGGCGACAGGCCGAAGCGGCGGGCGGTGTCGCCGCAGGCGATGGCGACGTCGGCGATCTCCTCGGCGCTGGGATCGGGCCGCACATGGGTGTCGGCGATGAAGTAGGCGCCCTTCGAGGTGACGATCAGGCTGAGCGCCGCGAAGTCGCGGGCGCCGGGAGCCAGCCCGATGATGTCGCGGATCACCCGGAGCTTGCTCTCGAACCGGCCTTCGAGGCCACAGATCAGCGCGTCGGCCTCGCCGCGGCGGACGGCCAGCGCGCCGATCACCGCGTTGTTGGTGCGCACCAGCGTGCGGGCGCCGTCCGGCGTGATGCCGCGCCGCCCAGCGAGATCGATGTAGGTCTGGACGTAGGTGCGGTAGCGCGGATCGTCGTCCGGGTTGATCAGCTCGAAGTCCTGTCCGGCGCGGATCGCGAGGCCGAAGCGCTTCAGGCGGGTCTCGATCACGTTCGGGCGGCCGATCAGGATGGGCTTGGCCAGCCCCTCCTCGACGATCGCCTGGACGGCGCGCAGCACCCGCTCGTCCTCGCCCTCGGCGTAGACGACCCGGCGCGGATCCTCCTTGGCCGCGGTGAAGACCGGCTTCATGATGAAGCCGGACCGGTGCACGAACCGGTCGAGGGATTCGGCATAGGCCTGCACGTCCGGCAGCGGCCTCTTGGCGACGCCGGTATCCATCGCGGCCTGGGCGACGGCGGGGGCGATGCGCAGGATCAGCCGCGGGTCGAACGGGCTCGGGATCAGGGAGTGGGGGCCGAAGGGCCGCGCCTCGCCGCCATAGGCGCGGGCGACGACGTCGGACGGGGTCTCGCGGGCGAGCCCGGCGATCGCCTTCACCGCCGCCGCCTTCATCTCCTCGTTGATCGTGGTCGCCCCGACATCAAGCGCCCCCCGGAAGATGTAGGGGAAGCACAGGACGTTGTTGACCTGGTTCGGGAAGTCCGACCGCCCGGTGCAGATCATCGCGTCCGGCCGCTTCTCCTCGGCCAGCGGCGGCATGATCTCCGGATAGGGGTTGGCCAGCGCCAGGATCAGCGGCTTCTCGGCCATCCGCTCGAGCATGTCGGGCTTCAGCACGCCGCCGGCCGAGAGGCCGAGGAAGACGTCGGCGCCCGGGATCACTTCGGCCAGCGTCCGCGCCTCGGTCTCCTGGGCGTAGACCGACTTCCAGCGGTCCATGAGCTTCTCACGGCCCTTGTAGACCACGCCCTCGAGGTCGGTGACGAAGATGTTTTCGCGACGGGCTCCGAGGGAGACCAGCTGGTTGAGACAGGCGAGCGCCGCCGCGCCGGCGCCCGAGGTCACGATCTTGACGTCGGCGATCCGCTTGCCGGCGAATTCGAGGCCGTTGAGGACGGCGGCCGCCACGATGATCGCAGTGCCGTGCTGGTCGTCGTGGAAGACCGGGATGTTCATCCGGGCCCGGCAGCGCTCCTCGACCTCGAAGCACTCCGGCGCCTTGATGTCCTCCAGGTTGATGCCGCCGAAGGTCGGCTCCAGGGCGGCCACCACGTCGACGAGCTTGTCGACGTTCTTCTCATTCAGCTCGATGTCGAAGACGTCGATGCCGGCGAATTTCTTGAACAGGACCGCCTTGCCCTCCATCACGGGCTTGGAGGCGAGCGGGCCGATATCGCCCAGCCCGAGCACCGCGGTGCCGTTCGAGACCACCGCGACGAGGTTCTGACGCGCCGTTAGGGTCGCGGCCTCCTCGGGGTCGGCGGCGATCGCCTCGCAGGCGGCGGCGACGCCCGGCGAATAGGCGAGCGCGAGGTCGCGCTGGTTGCCGAGCGGCTTGGTCGGCTGGATCTCCAGCTTCCCGGGTCTCGGATGACGGTGATAGAACAGCGCGCCGCTCTTCAGATCGTCCGAAATGTTGCTGCTCACCGCGTTCTCTCCCCGGATCGCCCGAACGCTCGGGCCCGCCGCCTCGCCCGCGACTCACGACGGTGACCGCGGGTGAAGGATTTCCTGCACCGCCTGCGGCAGGGGCGCAACCCTCACAACGAGACCCGCCTGCATCTGGCCAAGCTCGCCGTCCGCTACGGCTTCCGGATCGGCCCCTACTCCTACGGCAGGCCGAAGATCCGCTTCCCGGAATCGGGGGCGCGACTGTCGATCGGCCCCTATTGCTCGATCGCCGACAAGGTCGAGATCCTGCTCGGGGGCAACCACCGCACCGACTGGGTCTCGACCTATCCGTTCGCGGCGATGCGCGGCCTGTGGCCGGACCTCGACGCGCCGGAGGCGTACCACGCCTCACGGGGCGACGTGGTCATCGGCGCCGATGTCTGGCTCGGATCCGGGTGCCTGATCCTGTCGGGCGTCACGGTCGGCCCGGGCGCCGTGGTGGCGGCCCGCGCGGTCGTCACCCGCGACGTGCCGGCTTACGCGATCGTCGCCGGCAACCCGGCCCGGGTGATCCGCCACCGCTTCCCGCCGGAGACCGTGTCGGCCCTGGTCGAGACCGCCTGGTGGGACCTGCCGCCGGAGCGGGTGCGGGCCCTGGTGCCGTTGCTCCAGAGCGGCGAGGCCGAGGCGCTGGTGAGGGCCCTGAGGGGAGAGCCGGTCAGCCGATGATCCAGCTGGCGGCGAGGCCGGCGGTCGCCGCGAAGGTCACCGCCACCGTCGCCCAGCCGAGGATCGTGACGAGCCGGCCGTTGACCCGCTCGCCCATCATTCTTCGGTCACTGGTCATCAACATCATCAGGCAGAGGAGCGGGGGCACCGAGACGCCCTGCACGATGCCCGACCAGACCAGCGCCCGCATCGGGTTGAAACCGAAGAAGTTCAGGCCGACCGCCACCGCCGTCACCGCGGCGATGGTGCCGTAGAACAGCTTCGCCTCGGAGGGTTTGGCGTGCAGGCTGCCCTCGCGGCCGAGGCCCTGGACGAGGTCGTAGGCCGCGCCCGTCGTCATCACCGGCACCGCCAGGAAGCCGACGCCGACGACGCCGAGGGCAAAGAGGATCTTGGCGCCGGAGCCGGCGAGGGGTTCGAGGGCCGAGGCCGCCTGCGCGGCGCTGTCGATCGCGGTCTGGCCGGCCGGATGCAAGGTCGCGCCGGTCGATAGGATGATGAAGTAGAGGATCATGTTCGAGAACAGCATCCCGGTGATCACCTCGCGCCGGGTGCGCCGCAACTCGGCGTCGGTGGCCCCTTTGCGCTGGCGGAGCGTGTGGCGGCCCTGGCCGATCTCCTCCTCGACCTCCTGGTTCGACTGCCAGGTGTAGATGTAGGCCGAGAGCGAGGTGCCGATGCAGGCGACGATCATCGCCAGCGCGTCGCTGTCGAGGGTGAGATGCGGCACGAAGGTGCGAGACAGGACCTCCGCCGGATCGGGCCGTGCCAAGATCGCGGCGGCGACGTAGGCGAAGAGTGCGAGCGCCAGCCAGCGGAAGAGGCGGCGCAGGAGCGCGTAGGAGCCGAGGATCTGGAAGGCCAGGATCACGCCTGCCGCGACCGTGACGATGAGCGGGACCGGCAGCGGCACCAGCAGGTTGAGGGCGGCCCCGATGCCGCCGAGATTGGCCGCCGCCTCGATCACGTTGCCGGTAAAGGCGCCGAGCACCGCCGGGTAGAGGACCCAGCGCGGGTAGCGGTCGCGCACGGCCGCGAACAGGCCCTTGCCGTAGACTTGGCCGAGCTTCGCCGAGACGTAGACCACCACCACCATCATCGGCAGCAGGACGGGGGCGATCCACAGGAAGCCCAGGCCGAACTTCGCACCGGCGCTGGCATAGGTGCCGATCGCGGACGGATCATCGTCTGCCGCCCCGGTGATGACACCCCCGCCGACGAGGCGTAGGAGGCTGGGTTTCTTGCGGGATTCGGGGGCCGGTTCGTCGGGGGCAGGCGAGTTCGCTGTGTCGGCTCGCGCGCGGGAGCGAGGTTCGGGTGCGATCATGCTCCCTCGGAGTATCTGATGTCCGAGGACCCAACTGCCGGAAGCGATCCGGGTTCGCGGGACGGTGCGCCGTCCTACCCTGGGGGTGACACGACCGCCCCGCTCCGGCAGGGTCGCCCTTGCCCCCCCCGCGAAGGACGCCGATGAGCCGCCGCCCCGATCCCGCGCCCCGCCGCGCGCTCCCGACCCGCCGCGAGGCGGTGGAGGCGGCGCTCTCCCACCTCGCGCCGCGGGTGCCGGAATTCGAGGCGGAGGCGATCGTCGACCGGGCGCTGGCGAGCCCAGGCCTGCGCGGTGCAGCGCCCGAGACCGCCGCCTGGCTCGGCATGGTCGCTTACGCCCGCCACGTCTTCACCGAGTACGATTCCCTCCTGGAGGAGGGCTACGACCAGGACAGCGCCCGCCATTTCATCCTCGACGATCTCAACGGGGTGCTCGCCGAGTGGGGCGTGCGGCGGCGTATCGGCGAGGATGAGGAGACCCCCGGAGGCGAGCCGGCGTGACCGTTCCTATATGACCGATCACACGCCGCCCGACTGCAAAGCCCGATGACCGCCCCGATCGCCGACGTCCTGATCCCGCTCGCCCTCGACCAGGCCTACAGCTACGCCGTGCCGCCCGAACTGACGCTCGCGGAGGGCGACGTGGTGCAGGTGCCGCTCGGGCCGCGGGAGACCGTGGGGGTGGTGTGGTCCCTGCGCGACGGCGCCGGCTCGAACCTGCGGCGCGTCACCGGCCGGATCGGCGTCGAGGCCCTGAGCCCGGCGCTCCGCCGCCTCGTCGAGTGGATTGCCCGCTACACCCTGGCGCCGAAGGGCTCGGCCCTCGCCATGGCGCTCCGCCTGCCGGAAGAGAGCCGCACCGAGACCGCCAAGGTCGGCGTGCGGGCGACCGGGATGCCGCCGAGCCGGATGACCCCGGCGCGGGCCAAGGTGGTGGCGGTGGCGGCCGACGGCGTGGTGCGGGGCAAGCGGGCGCTCAGCCTCGAGGCCGGGGTCAGCGCCGGCGTGGTCGACGGCCTCATCGACGACGGCGTGCTGGAGACCGTGGCGCTGGCGCCCGAGCGGGTCGCCGAGCCGCCCGATCCCGACCATCCGCACGACGCCCTCTCCGAGCCCCAGGCCGAGGCGGCCCGCGCGCTGATCGCGACGCTGACCGCGCCGCCGGCCGGGGGAGGCGAGGCCGGGGAGGGCGGCGTGACGCTCCTCGAAGGCGTGACCGGCTCGGGCAAGACGGAGGTCTATTTCGAGGTCGTGGCCGAGGCCCTGCGCCGGGGCGTGCAATCCCTGGTGTTGATGCCGGAGATCGCGCTCACCGCTCAGTTCCTCGACCGCTTCGCCAAGCGCTTCGGCGTGCGGCCCGCCGCCTGGCATTCCGGGATCGGCGGGCGGCGGCGCGAGCGGATCCGGGCCGGGGTGGCGTCGGGCGAGGTCCAGGTGGTGGTCGGCGCGCGCTCGGCCCTCTTCTTGCCGTTCCGGAAGCTCGGCCTGATCGTCGTCGATGAGGAGCACGAGGGCGCCTACAAGCAGGATGATGGCGTCTGCTACCACGCCCGCGACATGGCGGTGGTGCGCGGCAAGCTCGAGAACGCTGCCGTGGTGCTGGCCTCCGCCACGCCCGCGATCGAGACCCGGGTCAATGCCGAGCGCGGGCGCTACCGCCGGGTGGTGATGCCCGAGCGCTTCGGCGGACGGCGCCTGCCGGAGATCCGCGCCATCGACATGCGGGGCGAGAAGGTGCCGCGCGGGCGCTACCTGTCGCCGAGCCTCGTCTCGGCAATCGCCGAGACCAATGCCCGGGACGAGCAGGCGCTCCTGTTTCTCAACCGCCGCGGCTACGCGCCGCTCACCCTGTGCCGGGCCTGCGGCCACCGCTACCAATGCCCGAACTGCTCGACCTGGCTCGTCGAGCATCGCTTCCGCCGGGCGCTGGTCTGCCACCATTGCGGCCATGCCGAGCGGCGGCCCGAGGCCTGCACGGAGTGCGGCACCTTCGACAACCTGACCGCCTGCGGGCCGGGCGTCGAGCGCATCGCCGAGGAGGTCTCGGCCACCTTCCCGGACAAGCGGGTGATCGTGCTGTCGAGCGACTTTCCCGGCGGGGCCGAGCTGCTGCGGGCCGAGCTCCAGACCGTGGCCGAGGGCGGCTGCGACATCGTCGTCGGCACCCAGCTCGTCGCGAAGGGGCACAACTTCCCGCACCTGACGCTCGTGGGCGTGCTCGACGCCGATATCGGGCTGACCTCCGGCGATCCCCGCGCCGCCGAGCGCACCTTCCAGCTGCTCCAGCAGGTCACGGGCCGGGCTGGCCGCGGCGAGAAGCCGGGCCGGGCCCTGGTCCAGACCTACCAGCCCGAGCACCCGGTGATCTCGGCCCTCATCTCGGGCGACGCCGAGCGCTTCTACGCCGAGGAGACGGCGGCGCGCGAGGTCGCCGGCCTGCCGCCCTTCGGGCGCCTCGCGGCACTCGTCATCTCCTGCACCGACCGCGAGGCCGCCGAGGCCCATGGCCGGGCGCTGGCCCGCGTCGCCGAGCCGCCGCCCGGCGTGATGGTGCTCGGCCCCGCCGAGGCGCCGCTGGCCCTGGTGCGCGGCCGCTACCGCTTCCGCCTGCTGGTCAAGACCGAGCGCGAGATCGACCTCCAGGGTTACCTGCGCGACTGGCTCGCCCGGGGGCCGAAGGTCCGGGGCAATCTTCGGGTCGGGATCGATGTCGATCCGCAGAGTTTCCTCTGAGGCGAGCGGCGTCGGCGATCCCGGCTCTCTTCCTAGAAATGACTGAACGAGCCGGTGCGGAAGCTCCGAGCCGCGCCGTCGGCCCCGCGGAGGACCGGCGGCGCGCTGCCCTCCGTCACCGTGCCGATCACGGTGAGCGGCACGCCGGCCCGCGCGGCCGCCGCCTGCAGGGCCGGGACCTGCGCCGGATCGGCGGCGCAGAGGATCTCGTAATCGTCGCCACCGGTGAGCGTGGTGTCGAGGAGGTCGGGCTTCACCGCCAAAGCCGCCCGGGCCGCGTCGGAGAGCGGCACCGCGTCGACCGCGATCTCGGCGCTCAAATCCGCCGACCGCATCATCTTGGCGAGGTCGCCGACGAGCCCGTCGGACACGTCCATCGCCGCGCGGGCATGGGCCCGCAGGGCCGGCGCGAGGGCGAGGCGGGGCTGCGGATGCAGGTAGCGGTCGACCAGGGCGGTGCGGGCCGGGAAGGACAGGGCCTCGCCCCAGGAGGCCGCCGGCTTCTGCCGGAGCCGCAAGCCGAGCGCCGCGTCGCCGATGCTGCCCGAGACGAGGAGTCGGTCGCCGATCCGCGCCGTGCTGCGGCGCACCATGGTGCCGGAGGGAACCTCGCCGAGGGCGGTGATACCCAGCAGCGTGGGACCGGCAGCCCGCACGGTGTCGCCGCCGAGCAGCGGGCAGCTCGCCAGGGCCGCAGCCTCGCTCAATCCGGTGCAGAATTCGGAGAGCCAGGATTCGTCCCACTCGTCCGACAGGGCGAGCGTCAGCAGGAATCCCCGCGGCTCCGCCCCTTTGGCGGCGAGGTCGGACAGGTTCACGCCGAGCGCCTTGCAGGCGATCGAGGCCGGTGGGTCGTCGGGGAAGTAGTGCACGCCGGCCACCACCGCGTCGGTGGTGAGCACGAGGTCGTGGCCCGGGCTCGGCGTCAGCAGGGCCGCGTCGTCGCGCAAGCCCAGCCCGCCCGCGCCGGCGAGCGGCGCGAAGTAGCGGGCGATCAGCTCGTCTTGCGTGGGGCGGGGGAGATAGGGGCGTGCCATCGCGGGGGCGGTCTCGCGGCGAGGGACGGGGTGGCGGGCGACGCCGTTCCCGGCCCGAGCCTCAGTCGACAGCTAGACCCGTGGCCGGGACATCGCAATGATCGAATGACGACAGACGAGGATTTTCCGTGCGCTCGCACCATCCTGCCTAATCCGAAGGATAAGGCCGAAGATCCGGCATGGTCTCGCCTTACCCGGCCCGCGAGCCCTTGTTGAAATCGTCCGGGCGCACCGCGCGGCCGACCTTGTCGAGCACGGCGTTGACGAGGCCCGGCTCCTCGCCTTCGTAGAAGCTGTGGGCGACGTCGACGTATTCGGAGATCGCCACCTTCACCGGCACGTCGCGGCGGAACATCACCTCGTAGGCACCGGCGCGCAGGATCGCGCGGACCACCGCCTCGAGCCGGCGCAGGGGCCAGCCGGCGGCGAGCGCCGCGTCGAGGCGCTGGTCGATCGCCCGCTGCTCCTCGACGGTGCCGCGCAGGAGGTCGCGGAAGAAGGCGGTCTCGGCCGGCGGGTGCTCGACCTCGTCGATCACCTGGCCGATCCAGAACGCCTCGAACTCGGCGAGCGCGTCGATCACGCCCTTGCCGGAGATCTCCATCTCGTAGAGGGCCTGGACCACCGCGAGGCGGGCGCCGCTGCGCTCGGCGGGCTTCATCTCACTCGGTCTCCGTGCGGCGGGGGGTGAAGCCGATGGTGCGGTCCTGGCGGCCCGCGTCTTGCGCCCGGCGCAGGGCCAGCACCGCGAGCGCCGCCTCCGCCGCGCCGCCGCCCTTGTTCATCTCGGCGACCCGGGCGCGGGCCTGGGCCTGGGCCTCGGTCTCGACGGTCAGGATGCCGTTGCCGAGCGGCAGGCGGAGCATGACGGAGAGGTCCATCAGGGCCCGGGCGCTCTCGCCGGCGACGATGTCGTAGTGGCCGGTCTCGCCGCGGATGACGCAGCCGAGCGCCACCACGGCGTCGTAGGGCCTGTGGGCGCGGGCGGCGGCCTCGAGCAGGATCGCGACTGTCTGCGGGATCTCCAGCGCGCCCGGCACGGTGACGACCACCGCCTCGGCGCCGGACGCCGCGATCGCGGCCGTCGCGCCGGCGAGGAGCTCGTCGGCGATGTCCTCGTAGTAGCGGGCCTCGACGACGAGCACCCGGGCTCCGGTGAGCTGGGGGCGGTCGGCTCCGCTGTCGCGGCGTGGCGTGACCATGGCGAACTTCTTACGTCTCGAACGGGCACCGGCTCCCGCGCGGCCGCGACGCGGCCTCGCTGCGGTGCATCACCGGTGGGGGAGGGGAGCACTAGACCAGAAGAGGCCGGTCCCACAAGTCCGCGGGCCTCCGCAGATCGTCACTCCTTGCCAACGGGCACCAATCCGGTCATCCCGGGCGCCAGAGCCGGGCCATCGCAACCCGGCCGCACCGGATCCCTGAACAACGACCGGCCGGGAGGACACATCCGTGACGACCGATATCGAAGCCCGTACGATCAAGCGCGTCAGCTGGCGCCTGATCCCGTTCCTGATCGTCTGCTACTTCATCGCCTATCTCGACCGCGTCAATGTCGGGTTCGCCTCGCTGACGATGAACCGGGATCTCGGCATCTCGGCCACCGCCTACGGCCTCGGCGCCGGGCTGTTCTTCATCACCTACTTCATCTTCGAGGTACCCTCGAACCTGGCACTGGAAAAGTTCGGCGCGCGGCGCTGGATCGCCCGCATCATGCTGAGCTGGGGCGTGATCTCCGGCGGCATGGCCTTCATCGGCGGCGAGACCAGCTTCTACATCATGCGCCTGCTCCTCGGCGCGGCCGAGGCCGGCTTCTTCCCGGGCATCATCTTCTACCTGACGCTGTGGTTCCCGGCGGCCTATCGCGCCCGCATCGTCTCGCTGTTCATGGTGGCGATCCCCCTCTCGAGCGTCATCGGCTCGCCGATCTCCGGCCTGCTGCTCGAGCTCGACGGCCTGCTCGGCTTCAAGGGCTGGCAATGGCTCTACGTGATCGAGGCGTTGCCGGCGATCGTGCTCTCGGTGATGACCTACTTCTACCTCACCGACCGCCCGGCCGACGCGAAGTGGCTCGCCGCGGACGAGCGCGAGTGGCTGGAGCGGACGCTCGCCGCGGAGGCCGCCCGCAACCCGCGCCAGGGGCATGTGCCGCTGACCCAGGAGATCCTCAACCCGCGGGTGCTCGCCATCGCGGTGGTGTATTTCGGTGCGGTCGCGCTGCTCTACGCCTTCGGCTTCTTCCTGCCGCAGATCTTCAAGGCCTTCGGGCTCACCAACGCCCAGACCGGCTTCGTGATGATCATTCCCTACGCCGTCGGGACGGTGGGCATGCTGTGGTGGGGCCGGCGCTCGGACGCCAGGAAGGAGCGCCGCTACCACCTCGCCGCGGCGCTCGCCTGCGCGTCGGTCTGCACCATCGGGGCGGCCCTCGTGGGCGATCCGATCATCAAGGTGATCCTGTTCTCCGGCGCGGCCCTCGGCATCTTCGGGGCGCTCCCGATCACCTGGACGCTGCCGACCGAGACCCTCTCGGGCGCGGCCGCCGCCGGCGCGATCGCGGTGGTGAACTCGATCGGCAACCTGTCGGGCTTCGTCGCCCCCTACGCCGTCGGCGCCATCAAGGACTGGACCGGCAGCTTCACCGGCGGCCTCCTGCTGATCGCCTGCGCGGGCATCGTCGGCATGATCACCGTGCTGCGACTGAGCCATAGCAGCGCAGCCGCGGGCCCCGGCCGCGTCGGCGCCCCCGCCGAGTAGGTCCTCCGCCACGCATCCGGGCGGCCCTGCGGGACCGTCCGGGTGCATCGCAGCACACTCCCGGGAAATCTGGAATTCCTCCGGATCGGGGCGCCTTTTCGCCCTTTATTCCGAGGCTTGACCGTGCAACAGAGCTAGCCGCGCGGCGACGCCCGGTCGCATTGCCGCCACGCGTGGGGAGGTGCTTCGGTCCGGCAGGATCGGGGACGACAAACCCCGCCGACCCTTCCCGCGGGCCTCGACGCCCTGTGAAGAAGAAGATCTGGGCGCCGCGCATGCGGCGGCCCGCCGTCAACGATTTTCGGGAGAGCCGGAACTTGGCCACCACCGTCGCCCCATCCGACGCCGCGCATCCCCACGGGACGACCCGCCGGGACTTCCTGTTCCTCGCCACCGGTGCGGGCGCCGTGGTCGGGGCCGCGGCCCTGGCCTGGCCCTTCGTCGCCTCGATGGCCCCCGATGCCGAGACGATCGCGGCCGGCGCTCCCATCGACGTCGACCTCACGCCGATCGCCGACGGCCAGATCGTCAATGTGTTCTGGCGCGGCAAGCTGATCTTCGTGCGCCACCTCACCGAGAAGGAGGTCGCCGACATGAAGGCGGTCGCCCCGGCGGGCATGATCGACCCGGCGCCGTTCCTCGGCCGCGTCAAGGACGGCCACGAGCGCTGGCTCGTGGCCTACGGCAACTGCACCCATCTCGGCTGCGTGCCGATCGCCAATGCCGGCGGCCACGAGGGCTGGGGCTGCCCCTGCCACGGCTCGCAATTCGACGCGGTGGGCCGCGTGACCCGGGGTCCTGCCCCGATCAACCTGCCGATTCCGCCCTACGCCTTCCAGGGCGACACCAAGGTCCGCATCGGCGAAGGCGCCACCGCCTGATTACGCCGATCGTGAAGCAACGCCAGACGCGGGCTGCCCCATGAGCGCACACGCCACAACCTACGTTCCCAAGAGCCGCTTCGCGAAGTGGTTCGAGGCCCGGCTGCCGATCGCAGGCCTGGTCCATTCCTCGTTCATCGCCTTCCCGGTGCCGCGCAACCTGAACTACTTCTGGACGTTCGGCGCCATCCTGATGGCGATGCTGGGCTCGCAGATCATCACCGGCGTCTGGCTGGCGATGCACTACCAGCCCTCGGCCACCGAGGCGTTCAACTCCGTCGAGCACATCATGCGCGACGTGAACTACGGCTGGCTCCTGCGCTACATGCACGCCAACGGCGCCTCGATGTTCTTCATCGCGGTCTACGTGCACATGTTCCGCAACCTTTATTACGGGTCGTACAAGGCCCCGCGCGAGGTGCTCTACATCCTCGGCGTGATCATCTATCTCCTGATGATGGCGACCGCGTTCCTCGGCTACACCCTGCCGTGGGGCCAGATGTCGTTCTGGGGCGCCACCGTCATCACCAACATCCTGGCGGCGATCCCGATCGTCGGCGACACGATCCAGAGCCTGCTCTGGGGCGGCTACTCGGTCGGCAACCCGACCATCAACCGCTTCTTCTCGCTTCACTACCTCCTGCCGTTCATGATCGCCGGCGTCGTCGTCCTGCACGTCTGGGCGCTGCACGTCACCGGCCAAAACAATCCGACCGGCATCCCGATCAAGTCGGGCAAGGACGCCGTGCCCTTCACTCCCTACGCGACCATCAAGGACGTGTTCGCGGTGGTGGTGTTCTTCGTCTTCTTCGCCTACTGGATCTTCCTGCAGCCGAACTACCTCGGCCACGCCGACAATTACATCCCGGCGAACCCCGCCGTGACGCCGGCGCACATCGTGCCCGAGTGGTACTTCCTGCCCTTCTACGCCATCCTGCGTGCGGTGCCGGACAAGCTCGGCGGCGTGATCCTGATGTTCGGCGCGGTGATCATCCTGGCGCTGGCGCCGTGGCTCGACACCTCCCGGGTCCGCTCGGCCAACTACCGGCCGATCTACCGCCAGTTCTTCTGGGTCTTCATCTTCTGCTGCTTCCTGCTCGGCTGGCTCGGCTCGAAGCCCCCGGAGGGCGGCTACGTGCTCGCCTCGCGCATCGCCACCTTCTACTACTTCGCCCACTTCCTGATCGTGATGCCGCTGGTCGGCCTGTTCGAGACGCCGAAGCCCCTGCCGGGCTCGATCCTCGAGAGCGTCACCGGTCCGGGCAAGCAGGTCGGCTCCTCCGGCATGCCGGCCGGCGCCGCCGCCGCGCCCTCGACCAAGGGCTGATTCATGCCTCGGGCGGGCGGGTGCTCCACGCATCCGCCCGCACCACATCGCGATAAAGCACTAACGACGCCGCAAGGGGCATCGAGGGGAATGATCAGAACACGCGCTCTCGGGACACGCGCTCTTTTGGCTGCCGCTGTCGCCGCCTTCCTGTCGGCCGGCGCCGCCTCGGCCGAGGACCACGGGCCGCTGCCCCACCGCGAGAAGTGGACCTTCTCGGGAATGTTCGGCACCTTCGACCAGGCGCAGCTGCAGCGCGGCTTCCAGGTCTACCGCGAGGTCTGCTCGAACTGCCACAGCCTGCACTACGTCCGCTTCCGCAACCTGGAAGAGGAGGGCGGGCCCGACTTCTCCGCCGCCCAGGTCAAGGCGCTGGCGGCCGAGTACAAGGTCAAGGACGGCCCGAACGATTCCGGCGACATGTTCGAGCGGCCCGGCCGGCCGGCCGACAAGTTCCCGTCGCCGTTCCCGAACGATCAGGCCGCGGCCGCCGCCAATGGCGGCAAGGCGCCGCCGGACCTGTCGCTGATGGCCAAGGCCCGCACCTTCGCCCGCGGCGGCCTGTGGTTCATCACCGATTGGCTGCCCTTCATCGGCTATACCGAGCAGGGTCCGGACTACATCCACGCCCTTCTCAACGGCTACAAGGAAGAGCCGCCGAAGGGTGTGACCGTGCCTGAGGGCGGCCACTACAACGAGTTCTATCCGGGCAACGTCATCGCGATGCCCAAGCCCCTCAGCGACGGTCAGGTGACCTACGCCAAGGGTGCGAACGGCCAGCCGGTCGTGCCGGAGACGATCGACCAGTACTCGCGCGACGTCACCGCCTTCCTGATGTGGACGGCGGAGCCGCACCTCGTGGCGCGCAAGTCGCTGGGCCTGCGGGCGATGCTGTTCCTGCTCGTCCTGGCCGGCCTGCTCTACTACGTGAAGAAGAAGATCTGGTCCGACGTCGGCGGCGAGACGCACGGGCTGCAGCCCGAGCTGCACAAGACCAGCTGACGCCAGCATCCGAAACCTACCCGAGGCCCCGCAAGGGGCCTCTTTCGTTAGAGGAGAACTCCATGGTCAAGGCCGTGCTCGGAGTGATCGGCGGGTCGGGCGTCTACGACCTGCCCGGGCTGGAGGGCGTGCGCGAGGAGCGGATCGCCTCGCCCTGGGGCGAGCCGTCGGACTCGCTCCGCATCGGCCGGATCGGCGAGACCGAGGTGGTGTTCCTGGCCCGCCACGGCCGCGGCCACCGGCTCTCGCCGTCGGGCATCGACTACCGGGCCAATATCGACGTGCTCAAGCGCGCCGGCGTCACTGACATCGTGGCGCTCTCGGCCTGCGGCTCGTTCCGGCAGGAGCTCTATCCGGGCCTGTTCGTGCTCGTCGACCAGTTCGTCGACCGGACGGTCGGCCGCACCTCGTCGTTCTTCGGCAATGGCTGCGTCGCCCACGTCTCGATGGCCCATCCGGTCGGACCGGGGCTCCAGGCCCGCATCCTGGCGGCGGCCGAGGCCGAGGAGATCGCGGTCCGGAAGGGCGGCACCTATGTCTGCATGGAGGGGCCGCAATTCTCGTCCTACGCCGAGTCGCTCAATTACAAGGCGCAGGGCTACGACGTGATCGGCATGACCAACATGCCGGAGGCCAAGCTCGCCCGCGAGGCCGAGATCACCTACGCGACGATCGCGATGGTGACGGACTTCGATTGCTGGCACCCGGAGCACGGCGCCGTCGACGTCGCCTCCGTGGTGGCGGTGGCCCGCGCCAACGCCTCGAAGGCCGCGCGCCTGGTGAGCCGTCTCGCCCGCGATTTCCCGGCCGAGCGCGAGCCCTGCCCGGCGGGCTCCGACCGTGCCCTCGACGGCGCGATCATGACCGCGCCGACCCACCGCGACCCGGCGCTGATGGCCAAGCTCGATGCGGTCTGCGCGCGGGTGATGGCGGACGTCTGACGCCCCGCCGCTCCATGGGGCGATCGGGTTGAGGGTGTAAAGCCCGCAACCCCCCTGGCGTTTCCGCGGGCTGCCTTTTAACAAGGCAGCCCGTTTCCGTTGGCAACCAGTTCTGGCGATGACCGATTCCTCCCTCCGCTCCGGCCGCGTCGACCGGCGCACCGCCGAGACCGACGTCAGCGTCGCGCTCACCCTCGACGGCACCGGCCGGGCCAGCATCGCGACGGGGGTCGGCTTCCTCGACCACATGCTGGAGCTGCTCGCCCGCCACGCCCTGTTCGACCTCGAGATCAAGGTGACGGGCGACCTCCATGTCGACCAGCACCATACCACCGAGGATTGCGGCATCGCGCTCGGCCAAGCCTTCGCCCAGGCGCTGGGCGACAAGCGCGGCATCCGCCGCTACGCCGACCTGCACCTGCCCATGGACGAGGCACTGACCCGGGTCGCCGTCGACATCTCCGGCCGGCCGTTCCTGGTGTTCCGCACCGCATTCGCCCGCGAGAAGATCGGCGCCTTCGACACCGAGCTGGTGCGCGAGTGGTTCCAGGCCTTCGCGATGAATGCCGGGATCACGCTGCACGTCGAGACGCTGTACGGCGACAACCAGCACCACATCGCCGAGAGCTGCTACAAGGGGCTGGCACGTGCCTTGCGGCACGCGGTCGAGGTCGATCCCCGCGAGGGCGGCCGGGTGCCATCGACCAAAGGCTCGCTCTAGAGCTGTATCGCCGCAACGACGGATCCCGGGGGGAACCGGATGACCACCTACACCCTGCACGTCCCCGACGAGGTCGATCCCGGCGAGCCGGAGGCGCTCGACCGTGCCAAGCTGGTGCCGGACGCCTTCGTCTGGCCGGCCTTCTGGTTCTCGGCTTTGTGGTTCTTCTGGCACCGACTCTGGCTCGCCGGCCTCGCCGTACTGGCTGCCGAGGTCGTGGTCTGGCTTGCCGGCCTCGTCCTGGGGTTGCATCCGGTGGCGGGCTTCGCGATCGCGCTGCTCCTGTCCTGGCTTATCGGGCTCGAGGCCTCGTCGCTGCGGCGCTGGACCTATGCCCGCACCGGCCGCCCGATCCGCGACGCGGTGACGGCCTCGGACACCAAGGAGGCCGAGGTGAAGGTCGTCGCCCGCTGGCTGCGGGAGGAGGGCGCCCGCCTGGGGACCACCGCTCCCCGGCCCGCAACCCCGGCGAATACCCGCGCAGAGAGCCCGGCCCTCGGTCTGTTCCCGGAGGCGCAAGGCCCCCGGTGAGCGCCGCAACCACCCAGACGACCGCCCCATTAATTCGAATCCCCGCGACCCGGGAGGATCTCCGTTGAGCGCGGATACCGTCGCCATCATCGATTACGGCTCGGGCAACCTGCACTCGGCCGCCAAGGCCTTCGAGCGCGCCGCCCGCGAGACCGGAACCGGTGCCCGCATCCTCGTCACCTCCGATCCCGAGACCGTCGCCGGGGCCGACCGGGTCGTACTGCCGGGCGTCGGCGCCTATGCCGATTGCCGGCGCGGTCTCGACGCGGTCTCCGGCATGGTCGAGGCGATGACCGAGGCGGCGCATGCCCGCGGCCGGCCCTTCCTCGGCATCTGCGTCGGCATGCAGCTGCTGGCGAGCCGCGGCCTCGAATACGAGATCACCCCCGGCCTCGGCTGGATCCCGGGCGACGTCGCCCCGATCCGGCCTGCGGATCCGGGCCTGAAGGTGCCGCATATGGGCTGGAACACGCTCCAGGAGCGCTTGGCCCACCCCCTGCTCGACGGCATCCCGACCGGGGCGGACGGGCTGCACGCCTATTTCGTGCACAGCTACGCCCTCGCGGCGGCCGAGCCCGGCGACGTGGTGGCGACCGCCGATTACGGCGGCGCGGTCACCGCCATGGTCGCCCGCGGCACCGTCGCGGGCACCCAGTTCCACCCCGAGAAGAGCCAGACCCTCGGGCTTCGGCTGATCGGCAACTTCCTGCGCTGGCGGCCCTGACGGCCCGCCGCCATCTCCCCGAACTCCAGCCTTGCGGTGACGACGCGTGATCCTGTTTCCGGCCATCGATCTCAAGGAAGGGCGCTGCGTCCGCCTCGTGCAGGGCGACATGGCGCAGGCCATCGTGTTCAGCGACGACCCGGCGGCGCAAGCCGGGACGTTCCAGGAGCAGGGGTTCTCCTGGCTCCACGTAGTCGATCTCGACGGCGCCTTCGCGGGCGCGCCGATGAACGCCGCGGCGGTCGACGCGATCCTCGCCGCCGTGACGATCCCGGTGCAGCTCGGCGGCGGCATCCGCGAGATGCGCACCGTCGAGGGCTGGCTCGCCAAGGGCGTCAGCCGGGTCATCATCGGCACCGCCGCCGTGAAGGACCCGACCTTCGTGCGCGAGGCGGCGCGCCGCTTCCCCGGCAAGATCGCCGTTGGCATCGACGCGAAGGACGGCAAAGTCGCGGTCGAGGGCTGGGCCAAGACCTCGACGGTGACGGCGGAGGAGCTCGGCCGCCGCTTCGAGGATGCCGGCGTCGCCGCGATCATCTACACCGACATCGCCCGCGACGGCATCCTCAAGGGGCTCAACATCCCGATGACGCTGGGCCTCGCCCAGGCGGTGAAGATCCCGGTGATCGCCTCGGGCGGCCTCGCCTCGATCGAGGACGTGCACCGCATCCTGGAGCCGGATTGCGCGGGGCTGGCCGGCGCCATCACGGGACGGGCCCTCTACGACGGCCGGATCGACCCCAAAGAGGCGCTGGCGGCCATCGCGCGGGCGAAGAGCGCAGAGGGCAGGAACTAGCCGCCGGCTGAGACGGACAGGCTCGCCGCGTGATAGGATCGCGGCGGCTCTCCGAAAGGCATGTGACGCCATGACGGCCGAGACCCGGAAATCCAAGCCCGCTCCCGCACGGCCGGCTCCCCAGCCGACCATGACGGCCTATGCCGACGACATCTACGGCTGGGCGATGGAGCAGGCCGCGGCTCTGCGCGCTGGCGATCTTTCGGTTCTTGACCGTGAGAACCTGGCCGAGGAGATCGAGAGTTTGGGCCGCTCGGAGTTCAATCGACTCGTCAGCTTCTACGCTCTGGTTCAGCTCCATATGTTGAAGTGGGTGCATCAGCCAAGCCATCGCTGCGCCAGCTGGGCCATCTCAATCTCAACACATCGTAAGCACGTGAGCCTGACGATCGCTGATAATCCGAGCCTGAAGTCGCGCCTCAACGAGGCGTTCGAGCGCGCCTACCTGCAGGCACGGCACGACGCGATCCGTGAGACAGGCCTCTCTCCGAAGACATTTCCTGTCGACTGTCCTTTTACGCGCGAAGACGCAATGTCGCGTCCCTTCCATTGCGAGTGAGGCGTGTGACAGCGTGACAGCAGCGACCCGTAAATCCAAGGCTGAGCCGACGCAATCGAGCTTGCACCCGGCGAGGGCCTATGCCGACGACATCTACGGCTGGGCGATGGAACAGGCCGCTGCTCTGCGCGCCGGCGACCTCTCGGTTCTGGACCGTGAGAACCTGGCCGAGGAGATCGAGAGCTTGGGCCGCTCTGAACTGAGGAGCCTCGTCAGTGCCTGGCGGGTCGTATTGCTGGACATGCTGAAGTTCGACCACCAGCCCGAGCGACGCACGCGAAGCTGGGCACTGTCGATCCGCGACCAGCGCGACGAGGCGGCCGATATTCTCGCCGACAGCCCGAGCCTCAAAAGCCGGCTCGACGAAGCGATGGCCCGCGCCTACCGCGGCGCGCGGGTCGATGCTGCGCGGGAGACCGGCCTACCGCTGCGGACGTTCCGCGAGACCTGCCCCTACACCCGCGACGACCTGCTCACCCGCGATTTCCCGATCGACCCGACAACCTGAAACGGCGCCCGTGCTCAAGACCCGCATCATCCCCTGCCTCGACGTCAAGGACGGCCGCGTCGTCAAGGGCGTGCAGTTCCTCGAATTGCGCGACGCCGGCGATCCGGTCGAGGCCGCCAAAGCCTATGACCGCGCCGGGGCCGACGAGCTCTGCTTCCTCGACATCACGGCGAGCCACGAGGACCGGGGCATCCTGCTCGACGCGGTGAGCCGCACGGCGGAGGCCTGCTTCATGCCCCTCACCGTCGGCGGCGGGGTGCGCAAGGTCGAGGATATCCGCACGCTCCTGCTCGCCGGGGCCGACAAGGTCTCGATCAACACCGCGGCGGTGAACGACCCGGATCTGGTGGCGCGGGCGGCGGAAAAATTCGGCGCGCAGTGCATCGTCGTGGCGATCGATGCCAAGCGGGTGTCGGGCGAGGGCGAGCCGCCCCGCTGGGAGATCTTCACCCATGGCGGGCGGAAGCCCACCGGGATCGATGCGATCGAGTTCGCTCGCCTCGTGGCGGCGAAGGGGGCCGGCGAGCTGCTGGTCACCTCGATGGACCGCGACGGCATGCGCTCGGGCTACGATATCGGCCTGACCCGGGCGATCAGCGACGCGGTCAACGTGCCGGTGATCGCCTCGGGCGGCGTCGGCGGTCTCGACGATCTCGTCGCCGGGGTGCGCGACGGCGGCGCGAGCGCGGTGCTGGCCGCGTCGATCTTCCATTTCGGCCAGCACACCGTCGGGGAGGCCAAGGCCCACATGGCGGCGGCGGGCCTGGCGATGCGGCTCGACCTGACGCCCTGACCTTTCGGCAATCACCGCGGGAAATGGTGGGATCAGCCGCTTGACCGCCCGGCACGGCCGGCCCCAGGGTTCACCCTCATCACCAACGGCGGCCGCATGACCACCTTCACCCTCGCCGACCTCGACCGCATCGTCCGCGAGCGCGCCGCCGCCGCGCCGGAGGAATCCTACACCGCCAAGCTCGTCGCCGGCGGGCCGGCGCGGCCGGCGAAGAAGCTCGGCGAGGAGGCGGTCGAGGCCGCGATCGCCGCCGTGCAGGGCGACCGCGACGGGCTGACGGCGGAGGCCGCCGACGTGCTCTACCACCTGCTGGTGGTGCTCAGGGCTGCCGATGTTCCGCTGGAGGCGGTGATGGCCGAGCTGGAGCGGCGCACGGCCCAGAGCGGCATCGCCGAGAAGGCGTCGAGGAGGCCCGCATGACCGACGCCCCCATGACCGAGCCGGGCGTGAACGGCGCCGTCCTGGCGCCGACCCTCGGCGCGGCGCAGCTGGCGGCGAGCCTCGACGAGGCGACCGACCACCTCTCGCCCTACCGGGTCTTCTCCCGCGAGGAATGGGCGCATCTACGCGCCGACACGCCGCTCACCCTCACGGCCGAGGACGTGATGCGGCTGCAATCGCTGAACGACCCGATCTCGCTCGAGGAGGTCATCGCGATCTACCTGCCGCTGTCGCGGCTGCTCTCGCTCTACGTCGCGGCGACGCAGGGGCTGTTCAAGGCGACCCAGCGCTTCCTCCTCGCCGAGCGCGAGGTGAAGGTGCCCTACATCATCGGGGTCGCCGGCTCGGTGGCGGTCGGCAAGTCGACCACCGCCCGGGTGCTCAAGGCGCTGCTGGCCCGCTGGCCCAACACCCCGAAGGTCGACCTCGTCACCACCGACGGGTTCCTGTTCCCGAATGCCGAGCTGAACCGCCTCGGCCTGATGGAGCGCAAGGGGTTTCCCGAGAGCTACGACACGCCGACGCTGCTGCGCTTCCTCGCCGACATCAAGGCCGGCAAGCGCCACGTCGCGGCGCCGCTCTACTCCCACCTCGTCTACGACGTGGTGCCGGGGGAGACCACGGTGGTCGACCGGCCCGACATCCTGATCGTCGAGGGGCTGAACGTGCTCCAGCCCGCCCGCCTGCCGCGGGACGGCACGGCGATCCCGTTCGTGTCGGACTTCTTCGACTTCTCGGTCTATCTCGACGCGCACGAGGACGACCTGCACCGCTGGTACGTCAACCGCTTCCTGCGTCTACGCAACACCGCCTTCCGCGATCCGCTCTCGTATTTCCGCAAATACGCGGAGATCTCCGAGGACGAGGCGCTGAACACCGCCGACGGGCTGTGGAACCGCATCAACCTCCTGAACCTGCGCGACAACATCGTGCCGACGCGCCAGCGCGCCAGCCTGATCCTCGCCAAGGGCGCGAGCCACCGCATCGAGAGCGTCGCGTTGCGGAGGTTGTAGGGCTCGTTCCGCGGTTGACCTTCCCGACACCCCCCGCCAGCATGCGGAAAAACCGGGAGGAGACACCATGAGACGAGCCCTTCGGCGCGCCGGCCTGGCGCTGGCCGCGGCCTTGAGCGCGAGTGCGGCGCAGGCGCAGGTCTCCGACGACGTGGTCAAGATCGGCGTCCTGTCGGACATGAGCGCGGCCCAGGCCGACAGCACCGGCCCCGGCTCGGTCGCCGCCGCCCGGATGGCGGTGGAGGATTTCGGCGGCACGGTGCTGGGCAAGCGCATCGAGGTCGTCTCCGCCGACCACCAGAACAAGCCGGATGTCGGCTCGAACATCGTCCGCCAGTGGCTCGAATTGCAGCAGGTCGACGTCGTCGCCGATGTGCCGACCTCGTCGGTCGCGCTCGCCGTGCAGACTCTCACCCGCGAGCGCGACCGGCTGTTCCTCAACTCATCGGCCGGCTCGTCCGACCTGTCCGGCCCGGCCTGCTCGCCGAACGCGATCCACTGGACCTACGACACCTATTCGCTGGCCAACGGCACCGCCGGCCCGCTGGTGTCGCAGGGCGCCAGCTCTTGGTACTTCGTCACCGCCGATTACGCCTTCGGCCACGCGCTGGAGCGCGACACCAGCCAGGCGGTCAAGCGCGCCGGCGGCACGGTGATCGGCTCGGTGCGCCACCCGATGGGGATGGCGGATTTCTCCTCGGCCTTGCTCCAGGCCCAGGCCTCGGGCGCCAAGGTGATCGCGCTCGCCGATCCGGTCGGCGATACCGCGACGGCGGCGAAGCAGGCGGGCGAGTTCGGCATCCAGCAGCAGGGCCAGAAGCTCGTCGGCCTCCTGATCGACGTGGTCGACCTGCGGGCGATCGGCCTCGAGACGGCGCAAGGGATGCTGCTCACCACCAGCTTCTACTGGGACCGCGACGACGAGACTCGGGCCTTCGCGCAGCGCTTCCTCAAGCGCCACGGCCGCATGCCGACGCAGTTCCAGGCCGGGGTCTATTCCAGCATCGCGAACTACCTGAAGGCGGTGCAGGCGGCCGGAACCGACGCGGCGAAAGCGGTCGTCGCCAAGATGCGCGAGACGCCGGTCAACGACTTCTACGCCAAGAACGGCCGCGTGCGCGAGGACGGCCGCATGGTCCACGACATGTACCTGATGCAGGTGAAGGCGCCGGCCGAATCGAAGGGCGAGTGGGATTTGCTCAAGCCGATCGCGACGATCCCCGGCGACCGGGCGTTCCGGCCGATCGAGGCGGGCAACTGTCCGTATGTCGGCAAGGCGGGGTGACGCGGCACTGCCCCGCTGAATAAGAACGCGCCCACGCCAAGTTCGAAGGTGGAGGTGACCGGCGTGGGCGCGTGCCCGTCGAGGGGCAGTACCTCGATCCTATACCAGTTTGATTGTACCACCATCACCCGTTTAGGGGGGCTTGCCTCATGGGGCCTGCGTCCTTGGGATCTGCTTCTGACCGGAGGGACCGGCGGCCCTCACGCCTCGTCCCCCGCCAGCGGATAGGCCGCCTCGACCACGTAGGGTCCGCCGCCGACCGAGTCGCGCGCCGAGTACAGGGCGACCCGATGCGCCGTGAACGACGGTCGCGGAAAGACAGGCTGCATCGCCAGGTACTGCGCCACCCCGTCCGGGCCGGCGCCGCGCTTGAGCCGGGCCAGCGTGACGTGCGGCGTGAAGCGCCGCGTGTCGGGGGCGACGCCGAGCTGGCGCAGGATGCGCTCGTGCTCGGCCTGCAAGTCGGCGAGGCCGTCATCCGGTACGACGCGGGCGAAGAGCGCGTGCGGCTTCTCGCCGCCGAACACCGCCAGTTCGTCGAGGACGAGGGTCAGGGGAGGACGGGGACGGACCTCGGCCAGCGCCTCGGTGATCTCCTGGCCAAGCCCGCCATCGACGTCGCCGATGAAGCGCAGGGTCACGTGGTAATCGGCGGGTTCGACCCAGCGGGCGCCCGGCAGGCCGCCCCGGAAGGCACTCAGGTGCAGGCCGGTCTCGGGCGGGACCTCGATTCCGGTGAACAGGCGCGGCATGGCGGATCGGGCCCTCGTCTCAGGCGCCCTTGCGCAGGCGCGTCAAAAATTCCTCGACGCTCGGCAGGATGCCGGCGACGACCCGCGCCACGCCGGCCCGCGTCGGGTGCAGGCCGTCGGCGAGGTTGAGGGCGCGGTCGCCGGCGATGCCGTCGAGGAAGAACGGGTAGAGGATCAGGCCGTAGCGGTCGGCCAGCCGCGGAAAGATCGCGTCGAAGCGCTTGCCGTAATCGGGCCCGAGATTCGGCGCCGCCCGCATGCCGGCGAGCAGGACCGGGATGCCGCGGGCCTTCAGCTTCGCGATGATCGCGTCGAGGGCCTGCTCGGTCACCGCCGGGTCGGTGCCGCGCAGCATGTCGTTGGCCCCGAGTTCCAGGATCACCCCGTCGGTCCCGTCCGGCACCGACCACTCGACCCGGTCGAGCCCGCCGGTCGCGGTGTCGCCGGAGACGCCCGCATTGGCGACCGTCACGGCGTGGCCCTTCGCCTTGAGCGCCGCTTCGAGCTGGACCGGGAAGGCGGCATCCGCCGGCAGGCCGTAACCCGCCGTGAGGCTGTCGCCGAGGGCGACGAGATTCAAGGGGCGCGGTTCGGCGCGGAGCGGCGTCACGAGCGTCATCACCAGCGAAACGATGAGAAATGCGAGCGCCGCGCGGCGGCTATCATGGCGAAGCATCGATGCGCGGCCCATATCGGGCCGGCGGGCCGCCTGTCCTGCGTAGGTCCGTCCCAACACTCAACCTCCGGCGGCGGCCCGAATGGTCGCCGCGCTTCAAGATCGGTTCTTCCCCCATGACCGACAAGGCCACCGGACCGGCGATCGCGCTCGAGGGCGTCGATCTCAGCCTCGGCCGCGGCGCCGCCCGGGTCCACATCCTGAAGGGCATCTCCCTCGCCGTCGCCCCGGGCGAGGCAGTCGGCCTCGTCGGTCCGTCGGGCTCGGGCAAATCGACCCTGCTGATGACCATGGCGGGGCTGGAGCGGCCGGATTCCGGCCGGGTCGTGGTCGAGGGGACCGATCTCGCCGGGCTCGACGAGGACGCGCTGGCGCGGTTCCGCGGCCGGCGCATCGGCATCGTGTTCCAGTCCTTCCACCTCGTCCCGACCATGACGGCGCTCGAGAACGTGGCGCTGCCGCTCGAACTGGCGGACGCGCCCGCCGCCCATGCCCGGGCGGCGCGGGAACTGGAAGCGGTTGGCCTGGGGCACCGCCTGCACCATTATCCGGCCCAGCTGTCGGGCGGCGAGCAGCAGCGCGTCGCCATCGCGCGGGCAGTGGCGCCCGAGCCGGCGATCCTGGTGGCCGACGAGCCGACCGGCAACCTCGACGAGGCGACCGGCGCGCAGATCGTCGACCTGCTCTTCTCCCTCAAGCGCGACCGCGGCGCCACCCTGGTGCTGGTCACCCACGATCCCGGCCTCGCTCGCCTGTGCGACCGCACGGTGCGGCTGCGCTCGGGGCTGATCGACAACGTGGTGAGCGCTTAAGAACCATGCACGGCAGCCTTCCCAGACTCCCCGGCGGGACGCCCGGCCGTCCCTCGCGCCTGCCGCTGACCCTGCGCCTCGCGCTGCGCGAGCTGCGCGGGGGCCTGCGCGGCTTCACGGTGCTGCTCGCCTGCATCGCCATCGGGGTCGCCACCATCGCGGGCGTCGCCTCGCTGTCGCGCTCGCTCTCCGACGGGCTCGCCCGCGAGGGCCGAAAGATCCTCGGCGGCGACGTCACCTTCGGGCTGGTCCACCGCGAGGCGAGCCCGCAGGAGAAAGCCTTCCTGGAGGCGCGCGGCCGCGTCTCGGCGGTGGGCTTCACCCGCGCTATGGCCTCGGCGGGGGAGAAGGGCGCGGCTCTGGTCGAGCTGAAGGCGGTCGGGCCCGATTATCCGGCGGTCGGCGCGCTGACGACCGAACCGCCGATGCCGCCCGCCGAGATCTTCTCCGCCCGCGACGGCGTCTACGGTGCGGCTGCCGATGCAGCCCTGCTCGCCCGGCTCGATCTCAAGCTCGGCGACCGCCTCACCGTCGGCGGGGCCGAGATCGTGCTGCGCACCGTGCTGGTCGCCGAGCCGGACAAGATCGCCGGCGGCATCGGCTTCGGACCGCGCCTGATGGTGTCGCTCGACGCGCTCAGGGCGACCGGCCTCGTCCAGCCCGGCAGCCTCAACCGCTTCGTCTACCGGGTGACGCTGCCGACCGGCGACGACGCGGCGGTGGAGCGGGCGATGACCGAGGCTCGGAGCGCCCTGCCGGATGCCGGCTGGGAGATCCGCTCGCGGCTCAACGCCGATCCGCGCTTCGCCCGCAGCATCGAGCGGTTCACCCAGTTCCTGACCCTCGTCGGCCTCACCGCGCTCCTCGTCGGCGGGGTCGGCGTCGCCAACGCGGTGCGGGCCTTCGTCGAGCGCAAGCGCGCCTCGATCGCGACCCTCAAGAGCCTCGGCGCCCCGGGCGGTCAGGTGGTCGGCATCTACCTGACCCAGGTGATGCTGATCGCCGGGATCGGCATTCTTGGCGGCCTTCTCGTCGGCGCCGTGCTGCCCTTCGCCCTCGATGCGGCGTTCGGCTCCTTGCTGCCGCTGCCGCTCAACCCCACCCTGGCACCGGGCGAGCTCGTGATCGCCGCCCTCTACGGCGTGCTGACGGCGCTCGCCTTCGCGATCGGGCCGCTCGGGCGCGCCCACGACGTCGCGGTGTCGGGACTGTTTCGCGACACCGTCGATCCCGACCGGCGCTGGCCGCGGCCGCGCTACCTCGGCATCCTCGGCCTCGCCCTGGCCGGCCTCCTCGCGCTCGCGCTGACGACCGCCTACGACCGCGGGGTGGCGCTGATCTTCATCGTCGCGGCCGGCCTCGCCTTCGGGCTCCTGCGCCTCGTCGCCTTCGGGCTGATGGCGCTGGCGCGACGCCTGCCGCGTCCGGCCCGGGCCGCGCCGCGGCTGGCGCTCGCCAACCTGCATCGGCCCGGCGCGCTGACGCCCTCGATCGTGCTCTCGCTCGGCCTCGGCATCACGCTCCTCGTCACCTTGAGCCTGATCGACGCCAACATCACCCGGACGCTGACCCGCTCCCTGCCGGCGAAGGCGCCGAGCCTGTTCTTCCTCGACATCCCGAGCCGCGACTCGGAGGCCTTCGACCAGTTCCTCGGGCGCGCCGCGCCGCGGGGCAAGATCGAGCGGGTGCCGATGATGCGCGGGCGGATCACGGCGCTGAACGGCGTGCCGGCGGCGCAGATCAAGGCCAGAGAGGACGCTGCCTGGGTGCTCGACGGCGACCGCGGCATCACCTACGCCGAGGACCTGCCCGACGGCTCGCGGATCACCGCCGGGCAGTGGTGGAAGGGCGACGACGCCAAGAAGCCGCTCGTCTCCTTCGACGACCAGCTCGCCCGCAGCCTCAACCTCAAGGTCGGCGACCAGGTCACCGTCAACGTGCTCGGGCGCAACCTGACCGTCACCATCGCCAACCTGCGCCACGTCGAGTGGCGCAACCTCGGCATCAACTTCGTGATGGTCTTCTCGCCCGGCACCTTCCGGGGGGCGCCGCACAGCGACCTCGCGACCCTGACCCTGCCGGAGGGGCCGGATGCTGCCCTCGAGGCCCGGATCCTGCGCGACGCGGCGAAGGAATTCCCCGCGGTGAGCAGCGTGCGGGTGAAGGACGCCCTCGACGCGGTCAACGACCTCGTCGGCAAGCTCGTCTTCGCGATCCGCGGTGCGAGCGCGGTGGCGGTGGCGACCAGCCTGTTCGTGCTCGCCGGGGCGCTGGCCGCGGGCCACCGGGCCCGGCTCTACGACGCGGTGGTGCTCAAGACGCTCGGCGCCACGCGGGGGCGGCTGCTCGCGGCCTACACGATGGAGTACGGGGCGCTCGGCCTCGCCACCGCACTCTTCGGGCTCGTGGCCGGAACGCTGGCGGGCTGGGTGATCCTCACCAGGGTCATGCATCTCGATTTCGCCCTCGACCTCTCGGGGGCGCTGCTCGCGGCCCTGCTGGCGGTCGTCGTGGCGGTCGGGCTCGGGCTCGCCGGGACCTGGCGGATCCTCGGGCAGAAGCCGGCGCAGTATCTACGAAATCTCGCGGGGTCTTAATCCCGAAGAGTCCCTGCGGCGTAGGGACCCTCGATTTTGGCCCGTCCCGGCCAGTTGCCGCTCCGGCACCGCCCTTGTGCGCGCCGGTCGCGGCTCACATATTCCGGTCAAGGCGAGCGGACCCGCGAGGGGCCGGACGCCGATCCGACGCGTCAAGCGTCCGAGGGTCGCGTGAGAGCCTCGCACCAGGAACATCCACGCTAGAGAGCTTCCGAAGGAATCTCCCATGGCATTCGAGAACAGCCCGTTCCGGCAGGGTAACGCGAACGGCTTCGGGGCGCCCACGGGCTACGCCCAGAGCCAGGTCCAGATCGACCAGGGCCTTCGCGCGTTCATGCTCGGCGTCTACAACAACATGATCATCGGCCTCGGTATCTCCGGGCTGGTGGCCATCGGCATCAACAAGCTCGCGGTGGCGACATCGCAAGCGGATGCAGTGGCGCGGATCGGCTCGATCCCGCTGACCAGCTTCGGCCGCACGCTCTACGCCACGCCGCTGATGTGGGTGATCGCGCTCGCGCCGCTCGCCTTCATCTTCCTGTTCTCGTTCCGGATGGACCGGATGTCGGCCGCGTCGGCCCGCACCACCTTCTTCGCCTTCGCGGCGGTGATGGGTGCGTCGCTCTCGACGCTGCTGCTCCGCTACACCGGCGCGAGCGTAGTCCAGGTGTTCTTCATCACGGCGGCGGCCTTCGGCGGCCTGAGCCTCTACGGCTACACCACGACCCGGAGCTTGTCGGGCATCGGCTCGTTCCTGGTGATGGGCCTGATCGGCCTCGTCATCGCCAGCCTGGTGAACATCTTCCTGGCCTCAAGCGCCCTGCAATTCGCGATCTCGGTCATCGGCGTGCTGATCTTCGCCGGCCTGACCGCGTACGACACGCAGAAGCTCAAGGAGATGTACCTCTACGGCAACTTCGACGGCGAGACCGCCGCCAAGGTGTCGGTGGTCGGCGCTCTGACGCTCTACCTGGACTTCATCAACATGTTCCAGTTCCTGCTCTCGCTGATGGGCAACCGGAACAACTAAGAGGCTCGGGGCGGCGCGCCGCTCCGGATCGACGAACGGGAAGCCCCGGCCCTGCGGCCGGGGCTTCTTGCGTTGAGAGCCCCGTTGACGGCGCGATTTCTCTGACTTAAGTCAGATATATGTCGACCGACGCCGTCAGCCGCATTCGCCGCTTCAACCGGGCCGTGACCGCCGAGGTCGGGGCTCTTGACACCTCTTTCCTCGGCCGCGGCCGGCCGCTCGGCACCGCCCGGGTGCTCAATGCCATCGGCCACGGCCGCGGCGAGGTCGGCGCCATCCGCGACTATCTCGGGCTCGATTCCGGCCTGATGAGCCGGCTCCTGCGCGGCCTGGAGGAGGAGGGGCTGGTCGTCACGCTGCCGCATCCGGACGATGCCCGCCGCCGGGTCGCCGCCCTGACCGAGGCCGGCCGGCAGGAATTCGCGGCCTACGAGGCCCTGTCGAACGACCGGGCAGAGGCGCTGCTCGCCCGCTTTCCCAAGGGCGACGAGTTGCTGCGCGCGATGGACCTCGTCGCGACGGCGCTCGGCCGCGAGCGGATCGCCGTCGAGGAGACCGACCCACGCTCCGAGGCGGCGCTCCATTGCCTGACGGAATATTACGCCGAGCTGGGGCGGCGGCTTGCCACCGGCTTCGACGTCTCTCTCTCCCGTGACCCGGAGGCGGCCGACATGATGCGTCCGCGCGGCGCCTTTCTGGTCGCCTTGTCGGACGGGCTGCCGATCGGTTGCGTCGGCCTGAAGGGCAAAGGCGGAGAGACCGCCGAGATCAAGCGGCTCTGGGTCTGCCCCTCCGCCCGCGGCCTCGGCCTCGCCCGCCGCCTCATGGAGGCCGCGGAGGCGGCGGCGCGGGACCTCGGCATCACGACCCTGCGCCTCGATTCGAACAGCGCGCTGACTGAGGCGCTCCAGCTCTACCGCCGCACCGGCTGGGTCGAGATCGACCGCTTCAACGACGATCCGTATCCGGACTTCTTCTTTGAGAAGCGGCTGTAAGAGCCTGTTCGACTGACCGGCAAGGTATATCCTATCCACAACCTCATCCTGAGGTGTCAGTCGATTGAAAATCGACTGACCTCGAAGGAGGCTCCAGACATCGCGGCGGTATCTGGAGGCCTCCTTCGAGGCTCCCTGCGGTCGCACCTCAGGATGAGGTCGTGGGTAGGATCAAAGAATTCCTTCGGGTGCAATCCTCGCGATTCGAACAGGCTGTGAGACGGGGTCCAACGTTGCTCGTTTTGGTTGATGGAGTTGAAATCCTCCGCGTCAGTCCGGGGCCGCGCAGCGGAGCCCGGAACTCAGTGCTGTTGAGCCAACCTACGGGCTCTGAGACGGCGCGAGCGCACCATCGCGCCGTCTGGCCGCATCGGAGCCGGTAGGGTAGGGGTGGGCACCACTCCCGCCCCGATCACCGCATGCCGCTCAGCCCTCTCGTCGCCGTTCCCCTCGCCGCTCTGCTGTCGTCCGGGCTGATCGTTGCGTTGCGGCCGCTGCTCCAGCGCTACGCGCTCGCACGGCCGAATGCCCGCTCCAGCCACCGGATTCCGACTCCGCAGGGCGGTGGCATCGCGGTGGTGGCGGCGGCGCTGGCCGTGATGATCGTGCTGGGAGGCATGCCCGGGGGCGAGGTCGCGGCGCTCGCGGCGGGAACGGTCGTCCTGGGCGTCGTCGGCGCCGTCGACGACATCCGGCCCTTGTCGGTGAGGGTGCGCCTGCCGCTCCAGGCGGCCTGCGTGGTGCTGGTCCTCACCGCCGCCGGCGGGCAATTGCTGCCCGAGATCCCGCTCTGGCTCGAGCGCGGCCTCGCGGTCCTGGCCGGGCTGTGGTTCGTCAACCTCACGAACTTCATGGACGGGCTCGACTGGATGACGGTGGCCGAGATGGTCCCGGTGCTCGGCGCGCTCCTGGCCTTCGGCCTCGCCGGCCGGCTGCCGGCGGACGCGACCCTGGCGGCGGCGGCGCTGCTGGGCGGCCTCCTTGGCTTCGCGCCGTTCAATCGCCCGGTGGCGAAGCTCTTCCTCGGCGATGTCGGTTCGCTGCCGATCGGGCTGGTCGTCGCCTGGCTGCTCTACCGGCTGGCCGGCGAGGGCGGGCTCGCCGCCGCGATCCTGCTTCCGCTCTATTACTTGGCCGACGCGACCCTGACCCTCGGCCGCAGGGCGCTCGCCGGCGAGCTAGTCTGGCAGGCGCATCGCAGCCATTTCTACCAGCGCGCCACGACCAACGGCCGCTCCGTGCCCTTCGTGGTCGGGGCGGTCCTCGTCCTCAACCTCGCCCTGGCGCTCCTCGCCGCCGCGACCCTGGCGGTGCCGGGCTGGACGATGTCCCTCGTCGCCCTGGCGTTCGGCGCCGCACTCGTCGCCGGCCTGCTCCGGCTCTTCGCCCTGCCCGCCATCCGGAACGCCGCCGCATGACCGCTCCCCTCGTCGCCCTCACCGGATCGACCGGCTTCATCGGCCGCCACCTCCTGGCGGCCCTGACCGCCCGCGGCTACCGGGTGCGGGTGCTGCTGCGCCGGCCGGTGGAGCTGCCGCCGGGCATCAGCGGCGCGGTGGTGGGCGATATCGCCCGGCCGCAGAACATGGCGGCAGCCCTCTCGGGGGCCGACGCGGTGGTGCACTCGGCCGGCCTCGCCCACGCGATGTCGGGCGCGCCGGAGGACGATTACCGGACCTTCAACACCGAGGCGACGCGCGGCCTCGCCCAGGCCGCGGCGCGGGCCCGGGTGCGCCGCTTCGTGTTCCTGTCCTCGATCCGGGCGCAATCCGGCCCCTCCGCCGCCGGCATCCTCACCGAGTCCGACGCCCCGGCCCCGACCGACGCCTATGGCCGCTCGAAGCTCGCCGCCGAGGAGGCGCTGGCGGGCATCGACATCGATCACGTCTCGCTGCGGCCGGTGCTGGTCTACGGGCCGGGCCAGAAGGGCAACATGGCGGCGCTGATGCGGCTCGCCACCGCGCCGTACCCGCTCCCCTTCGGGGGCCTCACCGGGCGGCGCTCGCTCGTCTCGGTCGACTCCCTGGGCGACGCCGTCGACGCGGTCCTGCGGGCGCCCGGCCCCTTGCGCCGGCCGCTGATCGTGGCCGAGGCCGAGCCCCTGCGCGTGCCGGAGATGATCGCGGCCCTGCGCGCCGGCCTCGGCCGCCGGCCGGGCCTGGTGCCGGTGCCGCAGGGCCTCCTCGACGCAGCCCTGGCGCTGACCGGGCGGGGCGAATTGCGCGAGCGGTTGATCGGTTCCCTGGTCGCCCGCGCGGCGGGGCTGGAGGCGCTGGGATGGACCGCGCCGGTCGAGACCCGGAGCGGCCTTGCGGCTCTGGCCCGGGCCGGCGGCTGACGACGAGGCGTGGCGCCTAATCCCGGAAGAGGCCGACGATCAGCGCGCCGAGGCTCCAGATCCCGCGCGCGACCCCCACGATCATCTCGACGAGATCAGGCAGATCCCACCAAGGAAAGGGGTCCTTGTCCGCTTGGTCGTCCTCTCGCCGGTCTTCGGTCGCCTGCTCATCCGCCACGGCTCGCCACTCCGATCAGGACCCATGCCGCGAACGGATCACGGCGGCCGGTTGGCCGCCGTGAGAGAGGAGCGATCGCCCGCGGCGGGATCAATCCTCGGCGTCGTCCTCGTCGGGCTGGCGAATGCCGTAGCGGTTCTCGAGATTGACGGTGGTGCGCGGTGCCGGATCGCGCGGCGCCGCGTCGCGCGACCCTTCCGGTCCGAAGGAGCGGGGCGGGCGGACCGGACGGTCGCCCTGGTCGCGGCCGATGCGCGGGATCAGATGCACGATGTCGACGAAGTCGTCGGCCTGCCGCCGCAGCTCGTCGGCGACCATCGGCGGCTGGGTCTGCACCGTCGAGACCACGGTCACCCGCACGCCGCGGCGCTGCATCGCCGCCACCAGCGGCCGGAAATCGCCGTCGCCGGAGAACAGCACCATGTGGTCGATATAGGGGCTGAGCTCCATGGCATCGATCGTCAGCTCGATGTCCATGTTGCCCTTGATCTTGCGGCGGCCGGTCGAGTCGGTGAACTCCTTCACCGGCTTCGTCACGACGCGATAGCCGTTGTAATCGAGCCAGTCGATCAGCGGACGGATCGAGGAATATTCCTGATCCTCGACCAGGGCCGTGTAATAAAAGGCACGGACAAGGTTCTCGCGGGCGCGAAAATCAGCGAGGAGCTTGCGGTAATCGATGTCGAAGCCGAGAGCCTTGGTGGTGGCGTAGATGTTGGCGCCGTCGATGAACAGGGCGCTACGGGGAGGATTGGGCATCATTTATCCTTGGACGCACGGTACGGCCGCACGAAAAGAATCACTTGCGAGAATAGCCGCCTTGAGCAAAGCAATTGCCCCCTGAGTATCTAGGCGGGGGCAATCGGCGCGGGTGCCGCACACCGCGGAGCGGCCGCAATAGCTCCAGCTAAGTATGCGCCGCCGCGCCTGTCAAGCGGCGATGCGGCGGCGGGATGGGGATGGGCCGGGGCGTCAGGCGCCCGGCAGGGCGCGGCTGCCGGGCTTCACCGCGGGGATCGCGGCGAGTTCCGGCGGCAGCTGGTCGGCCGGGTAGTTCGGGATGTCGAGGGTGACGAGGGCGACGAGCGGCAGGCCGAGATCGGCCTTGCCGCCGGAGCGGTCGATCAGGCAGGCCGCGCCCACCACCTCGCCGGGCTCCTCCGTCAGGGCCGCCAGGCACTCGCGCGAGGACAGGCCGGTGGTGACGATGTCCTCGACCATCACCGCCCGGGCGCCCTGCGGGATCTGGAAGCCGCGGCGCAGTGTGAAGGGCTTGCCCGGGTCGCGCTCGACGAAGATCGCCTTGGCGCCGAGCGCCCGGGCGGTCTCGTAGCCCGGCACGATGCCGCCGACCGCCGGCGAGACGACGTAGTCGACCCGGCCGTAGCGATCCGTGATCCGCTCGGCCAGAGCGGCGCAGACCCGCGCGGTGCGCACCGGATCGGTGAAGATCGCCATCTTCTGCAGGAACACCGCGCTGTGCAGCCCGGAGGAGAGCACGAAATGGCCCTCCAGCAGGGCGCCGGCGGAGCGGAATTCGGCGAGGACGTCGTCGGAGGTCATGGCACCCTTCAGTGGTCGGTGGAGCGGCCCTTGAGTCGGGGCTTGTGGCAGCGCGCGCCGGCCGGCGCAATCGGCCGGCGCGGCTCGCCGCTCTCGCGACATCTCAGGGGCGTATCCGCAACGGCCGGGGAGCGCCTTCTTTCGCCCCGTCCGACAGCACGAGCACCCGCTGGCCGTCGTCATCCTGATCGAGGAACAGCAGCGCCTCGGGCTTCACCAACTCGCCGTCCCGGCGGAGGGGCGGCACCTCGCCGAGCAGCTCCACTGCCTCGTCCTTGACCCGATAGATCGAGTAGGCGCCGTCGCCCTCCGCCGTCGGACCCGCGAGAACGAGCAGCCCCGACGGCGAGGCGGCGAGATCCCGCACGCCCCGTCCCAGCCCGAGCGGCACGAGGTGCAGCCGGGCCTTCGGCTTGCCGTTCCCCATGACGTCCTTGATGGGCATCGAGACGATCGCGGCCCGGTCGCCCCCGAGGGATGGGCCGCGCAACCCGACGAAGAGCCGGTCGTCCCAGGCGGCGATCCCCTCGATCGTGAGACCGTTCTGATCCAGGCGCCGGTTCAGGAAGGGAGCGAGCAGCGGCTCGGCGGCCAGGATCGCCGGCAGACCGGTGAAGACCTTGACCGCGGCCTTCGCCTTCAGGCCGCCGCTCGGGCCGATCTGGTCGGGATCGAGGCGGACCTCGACGATCCGGCTGCTGGCACCGATGCTCGCCTTGATCTTCGCGGCATCCTTCGTCGGATCGAGCTTGTTCTTCTTGTCGCGCGGGTGGCCGTGCGAGCCGATGATCAGGAACGCGCCGTCCGCGTAGGTGACACCCTCGCCGTCGAACTCGATCGGCTTGCCCTCGAACGCGTCGCCGATGAGCGGGATCGTGTCGCCAGCGAGCAGGCGACCGTCCTCCACGATCACAATCTGGGCCGCCTGCACCTCATCTTCGATCACCAGGCATCGCCGCGGAAAGCCTGCATTCGTGGTGCAGGCGATGCCGCTGACATCCGTCGACTTGTCTCCGTCCTTGCCGAGCAGCTTCTTCTCGACCTTCCAGATCGGATCGTGATCATCCCCCGCCTTCGCCGGCCCCGCCGCCGACAGGTTGAGGCATAATGCCGTCGACAGACAGAGAGCCGACAGGCGACTACGTCTTGCTGTCATCACGTTTCGCCTCCCATGGAGCAATTTCATGCGGCACGCGCGCATCGTTTATCTTTTTTGCTTAAGCGCTTCTCAAAATATAATAAATAAAAACAGAAATCATATCCGCAGATGTGCGGTTCGCCATGAAAATAGAAATTTATTGCTGCAGAAAAGATGCGCGCGTCGGCACAACCCGTCAAGTCGAGTTTCCCGACGGAGGAGATCGAGGGCGGATTGGCGTGATGGTTCGGCTGCCGTGAGACGGGCGTCTCCCGCTCGTCGGCGACCGTGATCCCGCCGAGAGGGGCCGTCGGTCCGCCTCTCGGCGCTCCGGCCCTGCCGCGCGCAGCAGGGCCGGAGCGCCGAGAGACCGGAGACTATCCGTTCACCCGGTCGACCCGGCTCACCACGCGCTTCGCCCGCAGCTCCGACACGATGGCGTTGAGGTGCTTCAGGTCCCAGACCGCGAGGTCGATGGTGACGTCGGTGAAGTCCTGGGTCCGGCGCTTCATCGAGATGTTGTCGATGTTGCCGTCGTGGTCGGCGATCACCTGGGCGATCTGGGCGAAGCTGCCGGGCTCGTTGATCGATTGCAGGGCCAGCCGCGCCGGGAAGCGCTGGTTGGAGGCGCCGTCCACGTCCCAGCGCACGTCGAGCCAGCGGTCGGGCTCGTTGTCGAAGGCGGCGAGCGCCGGCGATTGGATCGGGTAGATGGTCACGCCCTCGCCCGGCGTCAGGATGCCGACGATCCGGTCGCCCGGCACCGCGCCGCCATCGGGGGCGAAGCGCACCAGGAGGTCGCGGTCGAGGCCGCGAATCGGGATCGCGCCCTCCTCGGCCCCGTTGGCGGCGCCCTCCTTGGCGGGACCTTTGCCCGGCCAGGTCAGGCGCACCGTCTGGTCCTTGTCGAGGGACAGGCGACCGGCGCCGTTGACGTGCGGCCGGGGCTGGCCCGGGCCGACCTGGCTCGCGGCGGCACCCCGGCGCTCGTCCTTGTAGTCGGGATAGACCGCCTTCACGACATCGCCGGAGAACATCTCGCCCCGTCCCACCGCCGCGAACACGTCTTCGGTGGACTGGCGGGCGAGCCGCGGGAGGGCGCCGCGGAGCTTCTCGTCGGAAAAGTTCTTGCCGGCGCGCTCGAAGGCGCGGTCGAGAATCTGGCGGCCGAGGCCCGCATATTGCCGGCGCACCGCCGAGCGGGTGGCCCGCCGGATGGCGGCGCGGGCCTTGCCGGTGACGACGAGGGATTCCCAGGCCGCCGGCGGGATCTGGCCGTCGGCCCGCGCGATCTCGACCTCGTCGCCGTTCTGCAATTCGGTGAGGAGCGGGGCGATGCGGCCGTTGATCTTGGCCCCGACCGCGGTGTTGCCGACGTCGGTATGGACCGCGTAGGCGAAGTCGATCGGCGTCGCGCCCCGGGGCAGGGCGATCAGCCGGCCCTTCGGGGTGAAGCAGAAGACCTGATCCTGGAACAGTTCGAGCTTGGTGTGCTCCAGGAACTCCTCGGGGCTGTCACCCTCGGCCAGCAGCTCGATGGTGCGGCGCAGCCACTGGTAGGCGCCGCTCTCGGTGGCGAGATGCGGGGCGCCGTCCTTGTAGAGCGCGTGCGCCGCGATGCCGTACTCGCCGATCTCGTCCATCTCGGTTGTGCGGATCTGGAGCTCGACGCGCTGGCTCTTCGGCCCGATCACCGTGGTGTGGATCGACCGGTAGTCGTTCTGCTTCGGGGTCGAGATGTAGTCCTTGTAGCGCCCCGGCACCATCGGCCAGGTGGTGTGGACGACGCCGAGAGCGCGGTAGCAGGTATCGACCTCGTCGACGATGACCCGGAAGCCGAAGATGTCGGAGAGCTGCTCGAAGGCAACCGACTTGCGCTCCATCTTGCTCCAGATCGAGTAGGGTCGCTTCTGCCGCCCCTTGACGGTGGCGGCGATGCCGGCATGGGCCAGCTTGGCGACGAGGTCGCGCTCGATGCTCTCGACCAGCCGCTCGGATTTCGCCGAGAGGTCGGAGAGCCGCTTCGCGATCGTCGCGTAGACGTCGGGCTTGAGGTTGACGAAGGAAAGGTCCTCCAGCTCCTCGCGCAGCTCCTGCATGCCCATGCGGCTCGCGAGCGGCGCGTAGATGTCCAGGGTCTCCTGGGCGATGCGGGCGCGCTTCTCCGCCGGCATGTGCTGCAGGGTGCGCATGTTGTGCAGCCGGTCGGCGAGCTTGACGAGCAGCACCCGCACGTCGGCAGCGATCGCGAGCAGGAGCTTGCGAAAATTCTCGCCCTGCGCCGCGCGCTTCGAGACGAGGTCCAGGCGCTTGATCTTGGTCAGCCCGTCGACGAGCTTGCCGATCTCGGGGGTGAAGACCCGGTTGATCTCGTCGAGCGTCGCGGCTGTGTCCTCGACGGTGTCGTGCAGCACCGCCGCCACGATGGTGGCGTCGTCGAGCCGCAGGTCGGTGAGGATGGCCGCCACCTCGAGCGGGTGGGCGAAGAAGGGATCCCCCGAGGCGCGCTTCTGCGTGCCGTGCGCCCGCATCGCGTAGACGTAGGCCCGGTTCAGCAGCCCCTCGTCGGCGCCGGGATTGTAGGCCTTGACCCGCTCGACGAGCTCGTACTGGCGCATCATCCGCCGTTGGTCTCCTTGCGCACGAAATCGCCGGCTCGCGACCGGCGCGGGGGCGTCGCGGCGTGCCGAGTGATCCGGTTGCGCTGAACGCCGACGACGCTTGTGGAGGTCCGACCGTCAATATCGAGCCGAACGGGCGGCCGCGCCAGCCCCTAAACGCCGCGGCAGTGCCGCTTCCGTGCCGCATCGCGAAAAAGGCCGCGAAAAAATCGCGGCCACGAAAAAACCCGGCCTCGCGGCCGGGTCTCGCCGGCCTCGCGACCGGATTGGATCCTGAGATCGGATCCGGGGGAGGGCGCGACCGCCCTCCCGGGGAGGCTCAGTCGCCTTCCTCTTCCGTCTCGGTCGGGGGCGCGAGGTTCTCGAGGCCGCGCAGCAGGTCCTCCTCGCTCATCCGGTCGAACGTGATGTCGTCGCCGTCGCCCGAGGCTTGCGGCGCCACCGCGGCGGCAGCGGGCGAGCTGGAGAGCAGCGGCACCGTCTCGGCCTCCGGCTCGTCGACCTCGACGTATTTCTGCAGCGAGTGGATCAGCTGCTCCTTGAGGTCGTCCGGCGTGATGGTCTCGTCGGCGATCTCGCGCAGGGCCACGACCGGGTTCTTGTCGCGGTCGCGGTCGATGGTGAGCGGGGCGCCGGAGGAGAGCAGCCGGGCGCGGTGGCCGGCCAGGAGCACCAGCTCGAAGCGGTTCTCGACCTTGTCGATGCAGTCCTCAACGGTGACGCGAGCCATGCGCGACCCCTTCCTTGGTCAATCGAAAATCTCGGATTAGCGGCCTCCCTACACGAGATGCCGTTTTGCAACAAGCAGGCGATGACGGCGCGTGCCCCTCGTCGCGACCAGGCTTAATGTTTCCGGATGATTGCGCGGGGAGGGCGCACCGCCAATCCTCGCGGGCGGCCCGGTGCCCCGGGTCGGCCGCACCGAACATATCGGGCGGGAGACAGGGATGAAGGAGACGACCCGATGACGAAGAGTCCGAGCCGGCGCCACCTCCTCGGCTGCGGCTGTACCCTCGGTGCCGCCATCGCGGCCACCGCATTGCTCCCGCCGGGCCTCGCCCACGCGGCGGCACCGTCGACGAAGCGCACCACCCTGAATCCCGACCAGGCGCTCGAGGCGATGAAGGAGGGCAACCGGCTGTTCAAGACCGACAGCCCGGTGCGCTCGGTGCAGGGCCGCGAGCGGCGCATCGAGATCGCGCTGGGCCAGACGCCGTTCTGCGTCCTCGTCAGCTGCTCGGATTCCCGCGTCTCGCCCGAGATCCTGTTCGGCCGCGGCCTCGGCGAGTTGTTCATCGTGCGCAACGCCGGCAACACCGTCGACACGACGGCTCTGGGCTCCATCGAGTACGCGGTGGCCAAGCTCGGCGTGCCGCTGGTCCTGGTGATGGGCCACAGCCGCTGCGGCGCCGTCGAGGCGGCGGTGGACGTGGTGACGAACAACACGGTCTATCCCGGCGCCATCGGCCAGATGATCGAGCCGATCGTCCCGGCGGTGCTGGGGGTGCGGACCAAGCCCGGCGACCTCGTCGAGAACGCCGTGCGGGCGAATGTCAGCCGGGTCGTGCGGCGCCTGCGCACCGCCTCCGAGCCGGAACTGCTGACGCCGCTCGCCGAGAAGAAGCTCCGGATCGTCGGGGCCGCCTACAGCCTCGATACCGGCGAAGTCGATTTCTTCGACGAGGCCTGACCTCGAAGGAAGCTAACCCCACGGCGCAGGCCGGCGACGAGCCCGCGAATTTTGCGCGCCGGCCACGCTTGACTATGGCCGGTGCCTCTGCGACTGGCGCCGCCCAATCGCTGCGTCCCGCAGCCGCATGCCGCGGTTCGCGAGCCGCCGCTCTCAAGGGCAGGAAGCACCCCGCACGTGTCGCGCGCCTTCATCTTTCCGGGCCAGGGCAGCCAGGCCGTCGGCATGGGCTCCGCCCTGGCCCAGGATCACGCCGCCGCCCGCGCGGTCTTCGCCGAGGTCGACGAGGCCTTGGGGCAGAACCTCTCGCGCCTGATGTTCGAGGGCCCGGCCGAGGAGCTGACCCTCACGGCGAATGCCCAGCCGGCCCTGATGGCGTCCAGTATCGCGGTGCTGCGGGTGCTGGAAGCTGAGCGCGGCCTCGATCTCGCTCGCGACGTTGCCTTCGTCGCCGGCCACTCGCTCGGCGAGTACAGCGCGCTCGCCGCCGCCGGCTCCCTGTCGCTGTCGGACGCCGCGCGCCTGCTGCGCCTGCGCGGTGAGGCGATGCAGAAGGCGGTGCCGGTGGGCTCCGGCGCCATGGCGGCGCTGCTCGGCCTCGACGTCGAGGCGGCGTCCGAGGTCGCCGCAGAGGCGCGCCAGGGCGAGGTGTGCGATGTCGCCAACGACAACGGCGCCGGTCAGGTGGTGGTCTCAGGGACCCGCGCCGCGGTCGAGCGGGCGGTGGCGCTGGCGCAGGGGCGCGGCGCCAAGCGTGCCGTGATGCTGAACGTCTCGGCGCCCTTCCACTGCGCCCTGATGGCGCCGGCCGCCGAGGCGATGCGCGCGGCGCTCGACGCCGTCGACCTTCGTCCCGCCAAGGTCCCGGTGATGGCGAACGTGCTCGCCGCCCCCATGAGCGAGCCGGCGGCGATCCGCGACGCGCTGGTCGCGCAGGTCACCGGCACCGTGCGCTGGCGCGAATGCGTCGCCGCGATGGCGGCGTCCGGGGTCGACGCCTTCTACGAGATCGGCACCGGCAAGGTGCTGTCGGGCCTCGTCAAGCGCATCGCGGCGGGAACCTCCGCCACGCCGGTCGGCACCCCGGCCGAGGTCGCGGCCTTCACGCTTTGAGAAAGTGACCATCATGTTCGACCTCAGCGGCCGCAAGGCCCTCGTTACCGGCGCCACCGGCGGCCTCGGCGGCGCCATCGCCCGGGCTCTGCACGCCCAGGGCGCGCACGTGGCGGTCTCCGGCACGCGGCGCGAGGCCCTGGAGGCGCTGGCGGCCGAGCTCGGCGAGCGCGTCCACGTCCTGGAGGCCAACCTCTCCGATACCGCGGCGGTCGAGGCGCTGGTGCCGGCGGCGGAAGCCGCGCTCGGCGGGCTCGACGTGCTCGTCAACAATGCCGGCATCACTCGCGACAACCTCTTCCTGCGCATGAAGGACGAGGAGTGGGACAGCGTGATCGCCGTGAACCTGACGGCGGCCTTCCGGCTGTCGCGGGCGGCGGTGAAGGGCATGATGAAGCGCCGCTACGGCCGCATCGTCAATGTCGGCTCGGTGGTCGGCGCCACCGGCAATGCCGGCCAGGGCAACTACGCGGCGGCCAAGGCCGGCCTCGTCGGCCTCACCAAGGCGCTCGCCGCCGAGGTGGCGAGCCGCAAGATCACCGTCAACTGCATCGCGCCCGGCTTCATCACCTCGCCGATGACCGACGTGCTGAACGACAAGCAGCGCGAGGGCATCCTCGCCACGGTGCCGATGGGCCGCCTCGGTGAGGGCGCCGAGATCGCCGCGGCGGCGGTGTACCTCGCCTCCGACGAGGCGGCCTACGTCACCGGGCACACCTTGCACGTCAACGGCGGCATGGCGATGTTCTAAGGCGCTGCGCCGCATTCCCTAGGCGGGGGGCACGGTTTCTTAACCGGAGGTGAAGCGGCCCTCGCCAGGGCTAAATCCCTGTGTTAAGCACCCGCCGGCCGTGCAAGGGGATTGACGGACCGGCCGTCCGCGGCTTTTCCACGACATGCGCGACCGGCACGCCCGGCCGCATCACGAACTCTCCCCGGGGCTCCGCCCGCACGCGGCGGCTCCGAACAGTTCCACGAGCAGTAACTTAAGGACCTACACGATGAGCGATATCGCGGACCGGGTGAAGAAGATCGTCGTCGATCACCTGGGCGTCGAGCCCGAGAAGGTGACCCCGAACGCGAACTTCATCGACGATCTGGGCGCCGACAGCCTCGACACCGTCGAGCTGGTGATGGCGTTCGAGGAGGAGTTCAACGTCGAGATCCCGGACGACGCCGCCGAGACGATCCAGACGGTCGGCGACGCGATCAAGTTCCTCGAGAAGAACGCCGGCTGATCGCCGCGTCTTCCACTCACAGGTAGAACGCTTCCGTCATGGGATCGGGTCGGGATAACGCGATGCGTCGAGTCGTCGTCACGGGCCTCGGAATGGTGTCGCCGCTGGGCAGCAGCGTCGACGTCACGTGGAGCCGCCTCATCGAGGGGCAAAGCGGTGCCGCCCGCGTCGAGGCCTTCGACGTGTCGGATCTGGCGTGCAAGATCGCCTGCTCGATCCCCCTCGGCGACGGCAGCGACGGCACCTTCAATCCCGACAAGTGGATGGAAGCCAAGGAGCAGCGCAAGGTCGACCCCTTCATCGTCTACGCGATGGCGGCGGCCGGCCAAGCGCTCGACGACGCCGACTGGCACCCGACCTCGCACGAGGATCAGTGCGCCACCGGCGTCCTCATCGGCTCCGGCATCGGCGGCATCGGCGGCATCTACGATGCCTCGGTGACGCTGTACGAGAAGGGGCCGCGGCGGATCTCGCCGTTCTTCATCCCGGGCCGGATCATCAACCTGGCCTCCGGCCAGGTCTCGATCGCCCACGGCCTCAAGGGACCGAACCACGCCGTGGTGACGGCCTGCTCCACCGGCGCCCACGCGATCGGCGACGCTGCGCGCCTTGTGGCTTTGGGCGACGCCGACGTGATGCTGGCCGGCGGCGCCGAATCGCCGATCAACCGGCTCTCGCTCGCGGGCTTCGCCGCCTGCCGGGCGCTCTCCACCGGCTTCAACGACGAGCCGCAGCGCGCCTCCCGCCCCTACGACCGCGACCGCGACGGGTTCGTGATGGGCGAGGGCGCTGGCGTGGTGGTGCTCGAGGAGTACGAGCACGCTAAGGCCCGCGGCGCCAAGATCTACGCCGAGGTGATCGGCTACGGCCTCTCGGGCGACGCCTACCACATCACCTCGCCCTCGCCGGACGGCGACGGTGCCTATCGCTGCATGAGCGCGGCGGTGAAGCGCGCCGGCATCGCGCCCTCCGAGATCGACTACATCAATGCCCACGGCACCTCGACGCCGCTGGGCGACGAGCTGGAGCTGAAGGCCGTCGAGCGCCTGCTCGGCAACGCCACCGACGTGGCGATGTCCTCGACCAAGTCCGCCACCGGTCACCTGCTCGGCGCCGCCGGCGCGATCGAGGCGATTTTTTCCGTGCTCGCCATCCGCGACGGGGTGGTGCCGCCGACCCTCAACCTCGACAACCCCTCGGTCGAGACCGCGATCGACCTCGTGCCGCACACGGCGCAGAAGCGGAAGGTCGACATCGCCCTGTCGAACTCCTTCGGCTTCGGCGGCACCAACGCGTCGCTGATCCTGCGGCGGGTGTGATCGTCCACCTCGGACCAGCCCGGTTTCGCTGTCCGACCTGACATCCTCCGCGTCATCCCGGGGCCGCGAAAGCGGAGCCCGGGATCCAGAACCGTAGGTGGTCGAGGATCCCTCGGGAGGCGGCCTGCTTTTTCCTGAAGAACCTGCGTGTCTGGGCGTGCCTTCGGCATTCCGGGTTCCGCTTTCGCGGCCCCAGAATGACGCGCAGGGTGTCAGATCGATTGGCGCAGATCGACGAAGCCCCTCCTGCCCGTGCGGAGGGGCTTTCTCGCATGTGGCCTCCGGCACGCGCCGGCTCCATTTCGCCATAAAACTTGCTAGGGTCTCGGTCGCTCTTCCGCCCACCGGGCCGGCACGCGCGTCCATCGGCCGGCTCCGCGGACGCGCCACGACAGGACCGCCATGTTTCGCAGATCGAAGACGCAGGACCCGGCGCCGAGCGCGCCGGAGCCGGTCAGCCCGCCGAACCGGCTCGCCCCGCGCAGCCCGAGCGAGGCCATCAAGCCCACCGCGGCCCCGCCGCCGCCCGAGAAGCCCGTGCGCGAGCGCGGCGGCCTGCTCTCGGCCGTCAGCGGCTTCCTGACCCTGTTCGTCATCCTCGGCCTCGGCGCCATCCTGGGCCTCGTGGTGCTGGAGCGCCAGACCAACGAGGCCGGGCCGCTCCAGGCCGACAAGGTCGTGGTGGTGCCCCGCTCCAGCGTCGGCGAGATGGCCGACCTGCTCCAGCGCGAGGGCGTGATCGCCCACCCGATGCTGTTCGAGCTCACCGCCCGCTTCGGCCGGAAGGCGGCGCTCAAGGCCGGCGAGTACAACTTCAAGGCCCATGCCAGCGTCGACGACGTCCTCGACGTGCTCGTCCAGGGCCGCCCGGTGCAGCACGCCATCACCATCCCGGAAGGCCTGACGAGCGAGCAGATCGTCGCCCGGCTCAACGACAACGACATCCTGACCGGCGACATCAACGAGACCCCGCCGGAGGGCTCGCTGCTGCCCGAGACCTACAAGTTCGAGCGCGGCGATTCCCGCCAGAAGATCCTCAACCTGATGCGCACCAAGCAGCGCGAGGTGCTCAACCAGATCTGGGCCCGCCGCTCGCCCGACGTGCCGGTGCGCACGCCGCAGGAGATGGTCACCCTCGCCTCGATCGTCGAGAAGGAGACCGGCCGGGCCGACGAGCGCCCGCGGGTCGCCGGCGTGTTCGTCAACCGGCTGCAGAAGCGGATGCGGCTGCAATCCGATCCGACCATCGTGTACGGCCTCGTCGGCGGGCGCGGCACCCTCGGGCGCGGCATCCTGCGCTCCGAGATCGACCGCGTGACGCCCTACAACACCTACGCGATCGAGGGACTGCCGCCGGGGCCGATCGCCAATCCGGGCCGCGCGGCGCTCGAGGCGGTGGCCAACCCCTCGCGGACGAAGGACCTGTTCTTCGTCGCCGACGGCACCGGCGGCCACGTCTTCGCCGAGTCCCTGGACGCCCATAACCGCAACGTCGCCCGCTGGCGCCAGGTCGAGAAGGCGAAGGCCGCGGCCGATCCGGCCTCGCAGGTCGGCGTCGACAAGGTCGAGCCGCCGCCGCAGGCCGACCCCTCCGCTCTGCCCCCGCGCACCGCGCTGCCCGGCGCGCCGATGGCCTATGACGGCGGCGACGCGACCCCGGGCACCCGCTCGCGCGCCTTCGACGCCTCGGAGGGGACCGCCCGCGACCCCCTGCGCAACAAGACCTTCGACCTGAACTCGCCGAAGACCGTTCCGGTCCTGTCCCAGCCCAGGACCGGGCCCGGGGCGCGGTAACCCGCAAGCCTGCCCAAGCCCCTTTTCCGCCGCGGGTCTTCGTTGAACCCCCGGCTCCTCCTGTAAAATCTGTCCAGAGCGCCCCGATGCCCATCGCCAGCATGACCGGCTTCGCCCGCGAAGCCGGAACCACCGGTCCCGCGCACTGGGCCTGGGAGCTCAAGAGCGTCAACGGCCGCGGGCTGGAGATCCGGGTGCGGGTCCCGGCTGGCCTCGACGCCGTCGGCGAGGAGGCCCGGGCCCTGGTGCAGAAGCGCCTCGGCCGCGGCACCTGCCACCTCACCCTCACCCTGTCGCGGGCGGAGGCCGCCCCGCGGGTGCGCATCAACGAGGCGCTGCTCGCCTCGCTCGCCGAGGCGGTGACCCGGGTGCCGATGCCGCTCGGCATCACGCTCCCCTCCGTCGACGGGCTCATGGGCGTGCGTGGCGTGGTCGAGGTCGAGGAGGAGGCTGCCGACGACGAGGCGCTGCGGCGCGACCTCGCGGCGGCCGCCCTCCGACTGGTCGAGGCCCTGGCGGAGGGCCGCCGCGCGGAAGGGCGGGCGCTCGCCGACATCATCGGCGGCCAGCTCGCCGCCATGGCCGACCTGGTCGAGGCCGCGGAGACCTGCCCGGCCCGCCGGCCGGAGGCCGTCAAGGCGCGCCTCGCGGCGCAGGTCGCGAGCCTGATGGAGGCCGGCAGCTTCGATCCGGCGCGCCTGCACCAGGAGGCGGTGCTGCTCGCCGCGCGGGCCGATGTGCGCGAGGAGATCGACCGCCTGCGCGCCCATCTCGCCGCCGCCCGCGAGCTTCTCGCCGCCGGCGGCGCGGTCGGGCGCCGGCTCGATTTCCTGGCACAGGAGCTCGGCCGCGAGGCCAACACGCTCTGCGCCAAGGCCAACGACGTGTCGCTCTCCCGCATCGGCCTCGACCTCAAGGCCGTGGTGGAGCAGTTCCGCGAGCAGGTCCAGAACGTCGAATAGCGGAGATTTGTCCCCGCCCCGTCGTCGCTTCCCGGTTGCGCCCCCGACGGACGGGCGGCATTGGAGGGGAACTCGGGCGAGAGTCCCGGGCGAGGGCCGCGAGACGGGACCTCGGCGGCGCGCCGGTTCCGCTCCGGCGAAAGGGTGAAGCAACGCGATGGTGTCGACCATGGGCTCCGAACTCCTGACCACACCGGTGGCGCGCCGGGGCCTGGTGCTGATCCTCTCCTCGCCCTCGGGGGCCGGCAAGACCACGCTCACCCGGGCCCTGGCCCAGCGTCCCGAATGGGGCCTCGAGCTCTCCGTCTCGGTCACCACCCGGGCGCGCCGGCCGTCCGAGATCGACGGCCAGCACTACCGCTTCATCGACCGCGACGCCTTCGAGTCCTTGCGCGAGCGCGACGACCTGCTCGAATGGGCCGAGGTGCATGGCAACTACTACGGCACCCCCCGGGGCCCGGTGGAGAAGGCACTCGCGGCCGGCCGCGACATGATCTTCGACATCGACTACCAGGGCACCCGACAGGTGCGCGGCAAACTGCGCGACGACGTCGTCACCATCTTCATCCTGCCGCCCAGCTTACGTGAGCTGCGCCGCCGCCTGGAGCGCCGCGCCGAGGATTCCGCCGAGACGATCGAGCGCCGCCTGCTCAACGCCCGCACCGAGATCGAGCGCTGGTCGGAATACGATTACGTGCTGGTCAACGACGACCTCGACCGGTCGTTCAGGACCCTGGAAGCCATCCTCGCCGCCGAGCACCTGCGCCGCGAGCGCCAGGTCGGCCTCGCCGGCTTCGTCGGCGGCCTGCTGGCCGAGGGGGAAGGGCCGAAGGCCTGACGCACGGGAACGAATCGCTCGCGATCGAAGTTGCCGGGTGGTCCCACCCGCGACGTCGCGCCCCTGCCGCGCCGGGCAGCCCGAGGAAGTGAGCGATGCGTGAGCTGGCCTGCGACGTGGCGGTCATCGGGGCCGGCACGGCGGGAATCGCGGCGCAGGCCGCGGCCGCCAAGGCGGGCGCCCGCGCGGTGCTCATCGAGCGCGGTCCCGGCGGCACCACCTGCGCCCGGGTCGGCTGCATGCCCTCGAAGCTCCTGATCGAGGCGGCCCGCGCCGCGCACGACGCGCGCGGCACAGGACCGTTCGGCGTTACGACCGACGAAGTCCGGGTCGACGGCGCGGCGGTGATGCGGCGGGTGCGCGCCTTGCGCGACGATTTCGTCGCCTCGGTCTTCGCGGGGCTCGACCGCATCCCACAGGAGCTGCGCGTCGCCGGCACCGCCCGATTTACCGATCCCACCACGCTCCTGGTCGACGACCACACCCGGATCACGGCCGGCGCCGTGGTGATCGCCACCGGCTCGACCCCGAGCCTGCCGCCGCCCCTGCGGCCGGTCGCCGACCGCGTCCTCACCACCGACACCCTGTTCGAGATCGAGACGCTCCCCGAGACCCTCGCGGTCCTGGGCGCCGGCCCGGTCGGGCTCGAACTGGCTCAGGCCATGGCCCGCCTCGGCGTGCGGGTGACCCTGCTCGATCCCGCCGGCGCCGTCGGCGGCGCCCGCGACCCGAAGATCGCGGCCTGCGCCGCCGAATTGATCGGCGCCGAGTTCGATCTCCGCCTCGGCGCCACCGTCGAGAGCGCGCAGGCCGCCGGCGACGGGGTACGACTGACATGGCGCCGGGAATCGGGCGGGCAGGAGAGCGTCACCGTCGCGCGCGTCCTCGCTGCCGCCGGGCGCCCGCCCAATCTCGACGCCCTCGACCTCGGCGCCGCCGGGATCGCCCGCGCCGAGGACGGCCTGCCGGATTTCAGCCCGCGCACCCTCCAGTGCGGCACCGCCCCGATCTTCATCGCCGGCGACGCCAACCAGGAGCATCCGGTGCTGCACGAGGCCCAGCGCCAGGGCTGGATCGCCGGCGGCAACGCCGCGCGCTTCCCCCAGGTCGAGGCACCGCCGCCCTGGCCGGCCTTCGCGCTGGTCTTCACCGATCCGCAGATCGCGGCGGTCGGCCGGGCCTTCGACGCGGAGGCGGCGCGCGACTGGATCATCGGCGAGACCGCCTTCGCCGACCAGGGCCGCGCCCGGGCGATGGACCGGGCCGCCGGCCTGATCCGGGTCTATGCCGAGCACGACGGCCGGCTCACCGGCGCCGCGATGGTCGGCCCCGGTATCGAGCACCTCGCTCACCTGATGGCGATCGCCGTCCAGGAGGGTTGGAATGCCGCGACCTTCCTCGACCGGCCGTTCTACCATCCGACCCTGGAAGAGGGGCTGCAGAGCGCCGTCAAGGCAGTCGCCGAGCGGACCGGCGGCACACGGTGACGAAACGTCAACGAGCCTTCGAGGCAATCACCCGTTGCGGTTCCGTTCAGGGTTGGTAGTCGTTAAGGTGCGGGACCCGTCGCCGGAGGCGCTGCCCTCCCGGGCCATCGATTCGCTGGATACACCGTGACCTTGCCCGACCAGACGACGGCCCCGACGATCGATCTCGACGCCCTCTCGCCGTCCGACCTCGACCGCCTGCGCCAGGGCGTGATCCAGATCGACGGGCGCGGCGTCATCCATCTCTACAACCGGTCCGAGAGCGCGTTCTCCGGTCGCGCGCCCGAGCGGATGATCGGCCGCAACTTCTTCACCGACGTCGCCCCCTGCACCCACCTGCCGCATTTCTACGGCCGCTTCCGCGAGGGCGTGCGCCGGGGCCGGCTCGACCACACCTTCTCGTTCGTCTACGGCTTCGACCCGCGGCCGATGCAGGTCCGGATCACCCTGCGCCAGGCCGCTTTGCCCGATCGCTACTGGATCATCACCGAGCCGGTGGAGCCGCTGGAGCACGGGCACAGCCGGGAGGCGGTGCTGGCGGCGGTCAACCAGCGGGTGCGGGCTGAGCCGGTCGATCCGCGCCTGTGCGAGCAGGAGCCGATCCACGTTCCCGGGGCGATCCAGCCCCACGCCGTCCTGATCGCGGCCGACCCCGACACCCTAACCGTGGTCGCCTGCAGCGGCAATGTCCGCGACGTGCTGGACCGGGACCCGCTCGGCCTCGACCTCGCTGCCCTGCTCGGCGCCGGGCTCGCCGACCGGATCCGCGAGAGCCTTCAGGGCGACGGCGTCGATCCCGGATTCCTCCTGCGCCAGCGCGTCGTGCTGCCCGGCGCCGACGGCCTGCCGGTCGAGCTGGCGGCCCACCGCAACGGCGACCGGATCATCGTCGAGTTCGAGCTGGCGCCGGCCCATCCGGAGGATTTCCGCTCGGCGAGCCAGCTCGACACCGAGCTCGCCATCAGCCGCCTGCGCGGCGCCGACACGCTGGAGGGCGCCGCCGCCGTCGCGGCCCGCGAGACCCGGGCGCTGACCGGCTTCGACTGCGTCCTGGTCTACCGCTTCGATTCGGACTGGAACGGTGCCGCCATCGCCGAGGACAAGGACCCGGCCTGGACCCGCAGCCTCTTCGGCCTGCACTTCCCGGCCTCCGACATCCCGGCCCAGGCCCGCGCCCTCTACACCCGCTCGAAGAGCCGCTTCGTCATCGACCGCGACTACGTGCCGGTGCCCCTGGTGGCGACGCCCGCCTCCGCCAACGCCCCCATCGACCTCACCTTCGCCCAGGCGCGCAGCCTGTCGCCGATCCACCTCGAGTACCAGCGCAACCTCGGGGTGAACGGGTCGATGTCGATCTCGATCCTGGTCGAGGGGCGGCTCTGGGGCCTGATGATCGGCCATCACCGCCGGCCGCACTACGTCGCGCCCGAGACCCGCGCCGCCGCCACCGTGCTCGCCGACGCCTTCGCGATGCGGGTCTACGAGCTGGAGAGCCGGCGCCTGTGGCAGGAGCAGCAGGCCCATCTGGCGCTGGAGAGCGAGCTGGTGCGCGAGCTCGCCCGCTCCGACGATTTCGTCAGCGCGCTGACCGACAACGCCCACACCCTGCTCGACCTGTTCGATGCCCGCGGCGCCGCGACCGTCTCGGACGACGCGGTGCGCCAACTCGGCCAGACCCCGCCGGCCGACGCGGTCATGGCGATCGCCGCCTGGCTGCGCGCCACCCTGCCGGCGGACCGCGCCAGCTACGCGACGGCGGAATTCGCCGCCGCCCACCCGCCGAGCGCGCCCTACGCCGAATCGGCCAGCGGGCTCCTCGCCGTTTTCGTCGATTCCGAGCGCCGCCACCTGCTGCTGTGGTTCCGGCCCGAGATGCCGAGCACCGTCACCTGGGGCGGCGACCCGCGCAAACCGGTGCTCGCCGGCAGCGGACCGGTGGCGGTGCTGCCCCGGCGCTCGTTCGAGCGCTGGGTCGAGGAGCGCCGCGGCGTCTCCGAGCCCTTCGCGCCCTGGCAGGTCGGGATCGCCGAGGCCCTGGCCCAGGCGGTCGAGGGCGTGGTCCTGCGCCAGAGCCGCAAGATCACCGAGCTGACCGGGCTCCTCGCCGACAAGGAGCGCCTGCTCACCCAGAAGGACCTGCTCACCCGCGAGATCGACCACCGGGTCAAGAACTCGCTCCAGATCGTCTCGGCCTTCCTGCAGATGCAGCGCCGCCAGGTGACCGATCCGGCCGCGCAGGCGGCCTTCGCCGAGACCGCGGCCCGGGTGATGAGCGTGGCGCGGGTCCATGACAGCCTCTATCAGGCCGAGAGTGTCGAGGAGGTCGATCTCGGCCAGACGATCGAGAATCTCTGCGCCGACCTCGTCGGCATGGCGGGGGAGGGGCACGCGGTCGATCTCGAGGCCGAGCCGGGGCTGATGGTCCCCTACCGCAAGGCGGTGGCGCTCTCGCTCATCGCGACGGAACTCATCACCAACGCGTTCAAGTACGCCTTCGCGGAAGCCGGCGGCCGCGTCGCGGTCTGCGTCTCCGGCGAGACCGAAGGACGGATCCGGCTCTCCGTCTGCGACGACGGACGGGGCCTGCCGACCGACTGGCCCGACGCTCCGGCCCGGGGCACCGGCCTCGGCATGAAGCTCATCCGGGCGATGCTCGATCAGATCAACGCCCGGCTCGAGGTCGAGAACCGCCCCGGCGCCTGCTTCACGGTCACCGCGTGAGCGACATCCTGGAGCGCCTGCGCGCCGAAACCCGGGCCGCGCACGAGGCGATCGAGCGCGACCTCGCCTGGGAGACCCGCGTCGCGACCCGGGAGGGCTACCGCGCGCTGCTCGCCCGGTTCTGGGGCTTTCACGCCGAACTGGAGTCGGCCCTCGCGGCGGTTCTCCACGACGACGCCTTCCTCGACCCGCGCCGGCGCCTCGCGCATCTCGCCGCCGACCTGCGCTTCCTCGGCCTCGACGACGCGGCGATCGCGGCTTTGCCGCGCCCGCACCTCGCCCTGCCGCGCGACCGGGACGAGGCCTTCGGGACCCTCTACGTCCTCGAAGGCTCGACCCTCGGCGGCCAGGTGATCGCCAAGCATATCGGGCGCCAGCTCGGGCTGAACTCCGAGGGCGGCTGCCGCTACTACGCGGCCCACGGCCGCGAGACCGGCGCGATGTGGAAGGCCTTCCGCCTGCGTCTCACCGAGGAGGCCGCGCGCGGCACGCCCGAGACCATTGTCGCGGCGGCTATCAAAACCTTCGACGCCATGCGGCACTGGCTCTGCGCCGCGCCGGTCCCGATCCCGGACGGGAAGGGGAGGGGCCCTGTCGCGAAAGTTTCGCAGAGGGGTTGACGGGTCCGGGAGTGGCCCGTATACCCCAGCCCATCGGCGCCGGCCGCTCCCGCGGACCGGTCGCTGAAACGTCTTCGTGACAGTCTGGGCCGGCAAGCCTGATCTTGGTCAGGTGCGGGTCCTGCTGTTGCCGATGATCGCCGGTTTCGACCGGCTCGCTCTTTGACAAGTTCATACGAGAAAGAGAAGCGTGGACGGCGTCGTCCCTGCGGGCCGGTTTCTTCGAAACCGGTCGTGAGTAGGATGATGCTGG
>NZ_JBEXZS010000174.1:0-2151 GCF_040593685.1 Methylobacterium sp. EM32
CAAATTTGCCCCGGTTACTCGCGAAGCTCTCTAGGTCTTTGATTTTGCCGCATTTTCTTCGCCCAACCGGCGGCCACTTGGTCGGAAAATGCTCTAGCATACCGAGCCTACCGTTACGTCCCACCCACGACCTCATCCTGAGGTGCCGCGCAGCGGCCTCGAAGGAGGCCTCCAGAGGCCTCTGCGATCACTGGACGCCTCCTTCGAGGTCAGTCGATCAAGATCGACTGACACCTCAGGATGAGGTTGCGGGAGGGACGAAGCGCCTGCTGTCGCTTTGATCGAGCAAGTTGCATTATCCCGCCGCGTCCAGCTCCCTGACGATCGCCGCGATCACCCGCGGATCGGTCGGCTCGACCGGCGTCGCGAAGGCGGCGGCCCAGCGGTAGAACGGATGCGCCTGCGGCCCGGTCACGCTGGTCTTGGCGACCACCGGGAAGGTGACGCCGTGGTTCTTGCGCGCGGCCTCGGCGATCGCCATCCCGTCGAGGGGTTCCTGGTGCCCGAAATCCGGTGACGGCACCGCGATCACCGTCAGCCCGCGCGGGCCGAACCGGGTCCAGAGCTGCTGCAGGCCGGCGAATTGCGGGGCGTAGCCGCAGGCGGTGGCGGTGTTGACCACCAGGATCGGCTTGCCGGCATGCTCGGCCAGCGCCAGGCTGCCGCCCTCCGGCTTCGCAAAGCGGAAGGCGGAGGCGGTGGCACCGCTCTGGAGCGGCGCGGCCCGGGCCGGCAGGGCGAGCGCCCCGGCGATCAGACAAAGGGCCTCGCGGCGGACGACCGGCATCGGAGTGCCTCCCTCGACGGAACTCGCCCGAGTGTTCCCCGGGCTTCGGAGCGGCGCAAGCGCCCGCGCATGGTCAAGCTTGCGCGAAGTAGCGTCATCGGGCGCAACTTCCCGTGAACTTCCGCCCGACTGTCACGTTGTCCGGCAGGATTGACCGGGAGGACGAAGATGGGCGGGCACGAGATTCTGAACTGTTTCGAGCATCGCCGCGACGGAGCCTGGGTCTGCACCCGGCCGGTCACGCTGACGACCCCCCGCGAGAGCGTGGCGATCCGGCCCGGGATGCGGTTCGACTACGGCAAGAAGGTCGGCGGCGTCGATCTCGCCGAGTATCTGGAGCGGCTGGGATCGCAGTTCGGCTCCTGACGGAGCGGCACGGGGTGACGCAGAGATGCCACACCTCGCGCGAAGGTCGCCGGTGCCTTTTGACCCACCTATGATCGGCACGATAGGCTTCGCGGATGATCCCTGCCCTGTCCGCATCCTCTCCGGTCGAGGAAACGGTGCCCGATACCCGCTGCCGCATCCTGGCGACGGCGGAGCGCTTCTTTCGTGAGATCGGCTACCAGAAGACCACGGTGGCCGACATCGCCAAGACGCTGCGGATGAGCCCGGCCAACGTGTATCGGTTCTTCGACTCGAAGAAGGCGATCAACGAGGCGGTGGTCGCCCGCCTGATCGGCGAGGTCGAGGCGCGGATCGCGACGCTGGCCGACCGGCCCGGCCTCCCCGCCGAGGCCCGCCTGCGCGAGATCATCGTCTTCCTGCACCGCGACGCCGTCGGCCGCTTCACCGGCCATCCGCGCATGCACGAGATGATCGAGGCGGCGATGTCCGAGAGCTGGGACGTCTGCCGCCACCATGTCGACCGGATCACCGCCGTGCTGGAACGCGTCATCGCCGACGGTGCGGCACGGGGCGAGTTCGCGGTCGAGGACCCGGCGGTGGCGGCGCGCTGCGTCCACACGGCGATCGTGCGGTTCTGCCACCCGGTGCTGGTGGTGCAGTGCCCAGAGGATTTCGTGCCGGCGCTCGACGCGATGATCGGGTTCCTGATGGGGGCGCTGAAGGCGGGCCGGGCTGGGGCGCGGGTGAGCTGAACGGACTGCCTTCTTCTCTCTAAAAAAGTACCGCGACGTATGCCACGCGCGAACCCTCCCCCCCCTGCGGGCTAGCGTTTTCACACAACGCGGTTTGAGCGGCGTTTCCTCTCGAAGAAAGCGCGCCTCTCCTCCCCAGGCGATCTCGGGCTCGCCCGAGATCGCTCAAGCTTGTGGGGAGGAGTTGGAGGTGGGGGTGGTGCCGGATGAGGCTCGGTGCTCTACGCGGCACCACCCCCACCCCTAGCCCCTCCCCACAAGGGG
>NZ_JBEXZS010000175.1:0-2857 GCF_040593685.1 Methylobacterium sp. EM32
CTCCTCGCCCTCACGCTGCTCAGCCCCCTCCCCGCCCTCGCCCAATCCTCCGTGAGCGAGACCGGCACCGGCGGCGGGCCGGCCTCGACGATCCGGGCGCCCAACACCAGCGCCGTCGGCCAGACCGTGCCGAAGCCCGGCAGCCTCGGGCCCGACGAGACCGGCACCGTCACCCCGCGCAACCGCCAGGAGGAGAAGCGCGAGGACCAGATCATGAAGGGCATCTGCATCGGCTGCTCGAAGTAGCGGCCGGAGCAGACCAGTCCTGCATCCGGGGACTTCCTCGCAGGATGGGACTTGCGGCGGGCGGGGTCGCGGCGGCATGACGCCGTGGCGCCTCTCTCAAGAAGAGTTCCAATGCCCGCCTATCGCTCCCGCACCACCACCCACGGCCGCAACATGGCCGGCGCCCGCGGCCTGTGGCGCGCCACCGGCATGAAGGACGCCGATTTCGGCAAGCCGATCATCGCGGTGGTGAACTCGTTCACGCAGTTCGTGCCCGGCCACGTCCACCTGAAGGATTTGGGCCAGCTCGTCGCGCGGGAAATCGAGGCGGCGGGCGGCGTCGCCAAGGAGTTCAACACCATCGCGGTCGATGACGGCATCGCGATGGGCCATGACGGTATGCTTTACTCGCTGCCGTCCCGCGACCTGATCGCCGATTCGGTCGAGTACATGGTCAACGCGCATTGCGCCGACGCCATGGTGTGCATCTCGAACTGCGACAAGATCACCCCCGGCATGCTGATGGCGGCGCTCCGCCTCAACATCCCGGTGGTCTTCGTCTCCGGCGGGCCGATGGAGGCCGGCAAGGTCCATCTCTCGACCGGGATCAAAAAAGTTGACCTCGTCGACGCGATGATCGCCGCCGCCGACGACCGCGTCACCGACGAGGACGTGCAGGTCATCGAGCGCTCGGCCTGCCCGACCTGCGGCTCGTGCTCGGGCATGTTCACGGCGAACTCGATGAACTGCCTCACCGAGGCACTCGGCCTGTCGCTCCCCGGCAACGGCTCGGTGCTGGCGACGCACGCCGACCGCAAGCGCCTCTTCGTCAAGGCCGGCCACCTCATCGTCGATCTCGCGAGGCGCCACTACGAGCAGGACGATGCTTCCGTGCTGCCCCGCGCGATCGCCTCGATGACGGCGTTCGAGAACGCCATGACCCTCGACATCGCCATGGGCGGCTCGACCAACACGGTGCTGCACCTCTTGGCCGCCGCCTACGAGGGCGAGGTGCCCTTCACCATGGCCGATATCGACCGGCTGTCGCGCCGGGTGCCGGTCCTGTGCAAGGTCGCGCCGGCGGTGGCCAACGTCCACATGGAGGACGTGCACCGCGCTGGCGGCATCATGGCGATCCTCGGCGAGCTCGACCGGGCCGGCCTCATCGACACCAGCGTCGGCAACGTCGCCGCCGGCACGCTGAAGGACGCGCTGGCGCGCTGGGACGTGCGCCAGACCGGCAGCGAGAGCGTGCGCGAGTTCTACCGCGCGGCGCCCGGCGGCGTGCCGACCCAGGTCGCGTTCAGCCAAGCATCGCGCTTCGACGAGCTCGACCTCGACCGCGAGGCGGGCGTGGTGCGCGACGCCGCCCACGCCTACTCGCAGGATGGCGGCCTGGCCGTCCTCTACGGCAACCTCGCCGAGGACGGCTGCATCGTGAAGACCGCCGGGGTGGATGCCAGCATCCTGACCTTCTCCGGCCCGGCCCACGTCTTCGAGAGCCAGGACGCGGCGGTGGACGGAATCCTGGGCGGCAAGGTCCAGGCCGGCGAGGTGGTGCTGATCCGCTACGAGGGCCCCCGCGGCGGACCCGGCATGCAGGAGATGCTGTATCCGACGAGCTACCTGAAGTCGAAGGGCCTCGGCAAAGCCTGCGCGCTGGTCACCGACGGGCGCTTCTCGGGCGGCTCCTCGGGGCTATCGATCGGCCACGTCTCGCCGGAAGCCGCCGAGGGCGGCCTGATCGGCCTCGTCGAGCAGGGCGACCGGATCGAGATCGACATCCCGAACCGGCGCATCCACCTCGCGGTCGATCCCGCCGAGATCGAGCGCCGGCGCGCCGCGCAGGAGCCCAAGGGCTGGCAGCCCGCCACACCGCGGAAGCGCAAGGTGAGCGCGGCGCTCCGGGCCTTCGCCAGCATGACCACCAGCGCCGCCCACGGGGCCGTGCGGAAGATCTAAACCCATGACGGTCGTGCGGCTTACGCCTCGAGAAGCCCGCCGGGTCGCCCTGGCGGCGCAAGGGTTTCATGCTGCACGGCCGTCAGCGGTCGGGCACCGGCACCTCGCCGCCACGATCGACCGGCTCGGCCTGCACCAGATCGACAGCGTCAACGTCCTGGTGCGGGCGCACTACCTGCCGGCCTTCTCGCGGCTCGGCGCCTACGACACCACCCTCCTCGACCGCCGGGCCTGGGGCCCGCGGCGCGACCGGCGGCTGTTCGAGTACTGGGCGCATGAATGCTCGCTCCTGCCGCTGTCGCTCCACCCGCTGCTGCGCTGGCGCATGGCACGGGCCGACCGGGGGCAGGCCGGCTATACCGGCATGCGGGTCTTTGCGGGCGAGCGCCGGGCGGAGGCGATGGCGCTGCTGGCGCGGCTTCGCGACGAGGGCCCGCTCTCGGCCTCCGACATCCAGACCGGCCGTGCCGGCTGGTGGGCATGGAGCGAGCCCAAGCGCATGCTCGAATGGCTGTTCTACGCCGGCCACGTCACCACCGCGACCCGGCGGCGCAGCTTCGAGCGGGTCTACGACCTCACCGAGCGGGTGATCCCGCCGGACATTCTTTCGCTGCCCGACGTGCCGGAGGCGGAGGCGCAAGCGCGGTTGGTGGACCTCTCCGCCCGGGCC